>JAMOQN010000192.1 GCA_027063985.1 Desulfohalobiaceae bacterium | reverse complement strand
TATCAAGCATCGAATAATTAAAATTTTTTTATTAATTTTTCAGGGTCCACCATCTTTCCAAGGATGGATACCCCGAGGTGCAGATGTGGGCCTGAGACCCTACCACTTTTTCCAGACAGGGCTATGACCTGTCCTTTTTTTACCTTTTGTCCTTGTTTTACCAGTATTTTTTTTAGATGAAAATACATACTAACTATCCCATATCCATGGTCTATATAAATGGATTTTCCAGAAAAAAATTGGTCCATGGTAAGGGCAACAATTCCAGAATTGATTGCCTTAACCGGGGTTCCCTCTTTTGCCTTAATATCTATCCCTGTATGGATTGAACGATTTTTATTGTTTATTATTCTCACTCTTCCATAAGGAGAGGATATTATAAAGGGCAAGATAGGGGGAATAAAGTTTTTTTCATAATAGCGTTTTTTTGTCACCTTAAATAAAATAGATTCTACGATCCTTTTTTCTCTAAAATACCTATTTAAGTCTTTTTTAGATAAAGAAGAAAATTTTTTGGATACATGAATTCTGGTGACAGTGAATTTTCTTTTCCTTAAGTATATCCTCTTTAAAATCTTTTTATTGCCGTATTTTATTGTCAGTAATTTGATACCTGGTTTATCTTTTTTTATATCACTTCCAAGAAATATCGTCACTGAATCTTGATTTAAACGAGTTAGATCAAGTTTTCTATTTAACCAGGATAGTTGTATATTTGATGTTGGTTTTTTGAAATATATCTTAAGTTCAAAGGGATCGCCAATTACGACATTTTTGGGCACAATAATTTTAATACTGTTGTCTTTAAGAGGATACAGACTCTTGCTAAAACCAGCATGTGTCATAAAAAATATGACGCCCAACATAATTAAAAGATATAAAAATTTTCTCATTATGAAACCCCTTACTCCTTGTGATTTTTTTAATTTTGAGCTACTAAACATAACAATTATGCACTGAGGTATCAAGGGATCGTAAGTTAATTTTTGTGAAAACAAAAAAAGTTTAAAGAGGAGTTTGATTATGCAAGAGAAGAAAAATAACTCGGTAAAATCATCAAAGAAAAAAACTATAAATAAAAGAAAAATCGCCAAAAAGGTTCCTCCTTTGCCAGCAAAGGAAATGGTATGGTGGGTCAAGTATCTGGTTATACTGGCATTGATTGTTGTTTTAATATGGCCACTTGGTCTGGGACTCCTCTGGTCAGGAAATAGTCTCTACAAACTTATCGATCCAACAGAATTTCCAAAACTGGATAATACCATTGTGAATTTAATGAAGACCACCTCCTCTTCTTCTACACCAGCCAAAAAAGGAGTCGCTGTTTGTGAGGCAATAATGAATAGATTAAATAAAGAATTACATTCAAGACTTGGATGGTCAGTAAATGATATTATTATCTCACCTACTGCATGGCTTGATAATAGGAGTAACAGACAAAGAGGAGTTATCTTTGCTACCAGGATGTTAGTAAATTTCTTTGCAACAAACTTTGCCAAATACGGTGGGGCTGGTGCTGAAGATGAGGACCTTAAAAAGGCACGGGAAGAATATTTTGCCTATACCCCGGATAGCTGGTGGTTTCCCTCTTCAGAAGATCAATACAAGAAAGGTATTGAGATGGTAAGAAGATATGAAAAAAGGCTGCTTGAGGGTGATGCAGTGTATAATGTGAGGAGTGATAAACTCTATTCCCTTTTTAGTTTTATATTAAGCCCAGAATTTTTAGATCAGCCCCTGGGTCTGCTTGTTGAGCCTAATGAAAAAGTAAAATATTCAGAATTAGATGACAGAATATACTACACCCAGGGAGTGATACTGGTCTTAAGGGACTTTTTACATGTTTTGACCCACCTTTATCCAGAAATAGAAAGCAGGGGTGGTAAAGATAATTTGCAGCTGGCATTTGATGCCATGGATAAGATATGTACATACGATCCCTTAATAGTATTAAGGGGGGCCCATGATTCTATTTTTGCAGACCATAGGGGAAAGATGGCACGGTATTTAATAACTGTTAGAGAAAGATTAAGGGATGTTACAAGTTCTTTAAACAGGTAGACTTTAAATAGATATAAGTGTTTACACCATGACTATCATTGTGAAAAAGAAAATTGCGGTTATAGGCGGCGGCCTTGCTGGAGTTGAAGTGGCGAATCTTTTGTCAAAACAAGGGCATAGGATTTGTATATTTGAGATGAGGCCAAAGAAATTTACTCCTGCCCATAAATCAGACAAACTAGCTGAACTTGTGTGCTCAAATTCTCTCCGTTCAAAAGAGCTAACCAGTGCAGTTGGTCTATTAAAACATGAGATGACAAAATTAAATTCTCTGGTCATGGAAGCTGCTTATAAAACAGAGGTTCCAGCTGGAAAATCCCTGGCAGTTGATAGGGAGCGTTTTGCAGGCTATATTACCAATAAATTGGAAACATCTACAAATGTAGAAATAGTGCGAGAAGAGATAACATCCCTTAAAGATCCCAATTTAACTGGCTTTGATGTGGTTGTTATATCTGCAGGACCTTTAATATCTGAGCCCCTAGCTAGGGATTTACTTAAAAAAATTGGGGAAAAACAGCTCTACTTTTATGATGCCATTGCCCCAATTGTGAGTGCTGAGTCTATAAATTGGGATAAGGTTTTTTGGGGCTCAAGATATGAGGAAGAGAGCACAGACTATGTAAATTGTCCTATGACTGAAGAGGAGTATTATAAGTTTAGAGAAGAGCTAATAAAAGGAGAAAAGGTTAAGCCTAAAGGATTTGAAAAGGAAATCCACTTTGAAGGATGTCTTCCAATTGAGGTTATGGCAGAGAGGGGAGAGCTTACCCTGGCCTATGGTCCCCTTAAGCCAGTTGGGTTAATAGACCCAAAGACTGGAAAAAGACCCTTTGCAGTGGTCCAGCTTAGGGCTGAGAATAGAGAAAAGACCATGTTTAACATGGTTGGGTTTCAGACCAAGCTCACATACAAAGAGCAAAAAAGGATTTTTAGGATGATTCCAGGCCTTGAAAATGCAGAGTTTTTAAGGCTTGGAAGTATTCACAGGAATACATATGTAAACAGCCCAAAAATTCTAACTCCCTATTTAGAAATTAAGGGGTTAAAAGATGTTTACCTGGCAGGTCAGATAACTGGCGTGGAAGGATATGTGGAATCTGCAGCGTGTGGACTTGTATTGGGGATAATTTTGTCAAAAAAATTGGCAGGTGAAGATATAAGCCTTCCCCCAGAAGAGACTGCAATTGGTGGGTTGATGGCTCATCTTAGGCGCGATATTAAGGATTTTCAACCCATGAATGTGAATTTTGGCCTGATTAAACCTATAAATGTTCGTGCAAAAAAATCCAAAAAAAGAGAACTCATTGTCCAAAGGGCTCTTAAATTTTTTGATCAATGGTTAGAAACAATTTAACAATTTTAAAGATTTCAACGCTATTTTTTTCTTTTATCTGGAGGTGTTAGGTGTTTCCAATACCAAAGCTCAATTCAGTTTTAGACCTCTATTATGGTAAAGATCCATATCTTGACGCATGGTTACTTCATTTTATGACCGAAAACAACATTGAATATCTGGCAAATCCATATGAAAATGCCTCTCCTGAACAAATGCGATTTATGGTAGATTTAGATGAGAATCAGGTTTTTGTTCCCTGTTCAGACTCAATGCTCAGGATCCTGCTCAGGTCCCAGCAAGATGACGAATTAAAAAAAGAATATAGAAATTTATGGAAAAACCTGGTGAGACTCATATATCACATTGTAAAAGATGACTATTCAAGACGTAAAATAGTTACATTGTGCAAGCACAAGTTTCAAAAGGCATATCGTTCTCCATTTATTATTCCCTCTAGATTAAACAAAAGGATGTTGACCATAATCTTGACCCAATCTGCACAAATAGACCCATATTCAAAGCGAAAATCCAAATACAATGAAAGGGCCTTATCTTTTCTATCGTCTCAGGAATTTTTAGATTTTGTGGGTGTGTGTCCAATTGATGAACTAGAGTGTAAAAATATTCAAGAACTAAGAAATAAATTAAATTTAATTGAACTAAAAAGACTCTTTTGTCTGTCTTTATATGAAGATATATGGAAAAAAAATGATTTTTCAAACGTGAATTCTATCTTCAATCAAATGCAGGGGTTTGAAGGTATTCTGGAAAAAGGACTTTTTCCAAAAGGCCAAACAGAGCCTGAACTTACAATATTGTATTTACCAAATTCCAGTGGAGGACTTGTCTTTGATGTCCTTATTGCAAAACGTCTTATAAAAATGGGACATAGAGTGATTTTGGCTTTGAAAGAAGGATTTTATTTTGATTATCCCACCTTTTGGGATGTTGATAATTGTGAAGTTCTACAGCATCTCTTGGAAGATGCAAGGTTTATTGAAGATAAAGAGATTTCAAAAAAAGAGCTATTAAAACATCTAAATGAAGCCAGACTGGTAGTTATATCTGATGGTACAAGGGAAAGACTAAATTTATACAGGACCTCGGTGACCTTTGCCAGGGCATGGAAGGAATCAGACCTTATCATTGCCAAGGGAAACGGAAACTACAGAAGACTTATTTTAAATTCCCATTTTTTTACAAGGGATATCATAGCAATTTATAGGGATGATGAGGGAATAGTAAGTTTTTCTTTTAAGGAAAAGAGTCCACGGGTTAGAAAAATAACCGAAAAAGAGATAGTTGCAAAGGCAAAGTCAATTATAGAGGAGATGAAAAAGGCAAAGGCCAGAGGTCAAAAAGTAATGTTTTACAGCGCAATAGTTGGTAGTATTCCAGGACAGACCAAGATGGCCATTAGGGTGCTTAACACCTTTGTAAATTATTTAAGGGAAAAACTGGATTCCACATACATTATAAATCCAGCTGAACACTTTGAACCTGGTATGGATGGTGATGATCTCATGTATATGTGGGAAATAGTCCAGAGAAGTGGCCTTATAGATATCTGGCGTTTTCAAACTGTCTCAGACATTGAAAAGAGCTTTGAACTAATGGGTATGAAGGTGCCTCCAATCTGGGCTGGTAAAGATGCAACTTTTTCAACAGGCTGCACAAAGGAGATGAAAATAGCCCTGGAAGAGCAGAAAAAACATCCTGAGATGCAGATAATTGGCCCTGATCCAGAGAAGTTTTTCAGAAGAAGGGAATACGGAGTTGGAAAATACTTTGATGCATCTATTGATAGATTGAAGTAAATTTCCACTAATTTTGATGCGTTAGAATCTAAACACCACGCGTGTGATAGTGCCTACTGGGACACGTCAGGGGGAAAAGAGTACGCTTTTAATAAATGGGCTTCGTTTTAATAAGAGGTTTCTGGAATTCCATCTGGAAGGTCTTCCTACGAAAGCTGTTAACAGTTAACAGAATAATTAACAATTGTTAATCTTTTCTTCACCCACCATATTTTATTAATTTAATATCCTGTTAAAATTATTAATTATATATTATCACATACGCATAATATCTTCTGGCATCTATTTTGAATGAAAATTAGAGTGAATTTTTTAATTTTTTATAGGGCCATATTATAGACCTACAAAGGGCTAAAAAGACCTTTAAATCAACTTTAACCTGTTAAACCTGGAGGTTAATATGAAAATTTTAGTTGTTTATTCATCCCAGACAGGAAACACAAAGAAACTGGCAGAGGCCGCCTACGAGGTATTACCAGAGCCCAAGGAGATCTATAATGTAAAAGACAATCCTTCTCCCGATAATTATGATGTAATAATAGTGGGTTTTTGGTTTAAAAAAGGAAAACCAGACCCAGCATCTTCAGAATATCTAGCTAAGATTAAGAATAAAAAGGTATTTTTAATAGCCACCCATGGAGCCGCACCAGAATCTGAACACGCAAAAAAGGGTATGGAAGAGGCAAAAAAAATGCTTCAGGACTGTGAGATACTTGGTACTTTTAATTGTCAGGGTGAGGTGGCTCCACAGATAATGCAAAAGGCTGCATCAAAGCCAACACCTCCAGAATGGTATAAAGACGCTCCATCGGCTAAAGGGCACCCAGACGAGAATGATATTTCAAATCTTGTACAAAAAATAAAACAAGTCTTTTCATAATATTATTGATATAAGCCTTTTCATTTTTTATGGAATATTTTAATTAGGAGTAATTTTAACATGGAAAAAATATCTTTTTCCAATATTGCAGTTGTATCATGTGGGACTCTGAGTATGGAAATAAAGGCACTAAAGGATGAAGGATTTTTAGATACTAAACACATTTTTTTCACTACTCCAGGGCTCCATGAAAATATTAAAGAACTAGAATCCCAATTAATATCCAAAATCAACAAAGCAAAAGAAGTGTGCAACAAGGTACTTGTGGTATATGGAGGCAAATTTTGTTATGTAAATGCCAATGAACCACTCAGGACAATGGATGTCATAATAAAAGAACAGGGTCCAAATGTAGCCAGAATACAGGCAACCCATTGTATAGATATGATTATAAGTAAAGAAGACAGGGAAAAAGCGGCTCAAGAACTTGCTGGAGGTGAAAAGGTCTGGTGGATGACTCCAGGGTGGGTAAAATTTAGAAAATTCGTATTTAAGGGCTGGGATAAGGGTTTGGCAAATGAAAATTTTCCACGACACACAGGCGGCGCAATTGTAGCAGACGGGATTGGATTTATGGAAAAATACATGAACGAACATCCTGAAGAATTTTTAGAATACTGCGATTGGATGGGCATTCCCATGCAACCATATGAAGTGACTTTAGATAGATTTAAAAACCTCCTATTAGAACAGGCGAAGAAACTAAATGAAATATAAAAAGACACAATGCCCTTATTACTAAACGCTATAAAAATCCCTCTTTCCCCAGTAGAGGGGAGAGAGGGATTTTTTTGTTCACTGTTTACTAGGATTGTCAACTTTATTCAGCTAATTGAAGTTTTTGAAATATTTCCTTAAGTTTTGATGCTAGAGTATTCAACTCCTGGATGGTATTTAAAGAACTATTCATTATTTCATAATTTTCTGCAGCAACTTTATTTATATCCTCAATTGAAATATTGATTGAATCTACTGTAGCTGACTGTTCTTCTACTGCAGCAGCTATACTTTGAACCTTTGTTGAACTCTCCTCTGCCAAATCTACGATTTCTTGTAAAACCTCTCCTGATCTTTGTGCCTTAGATGTGGCTTCATTGACCACCTCAACCGCCCTATCCATTTCAGTAGAATTTGCATGAGCAACTTCTTTTATGGAAAACAGGGCATGTTCAACTTCTTTGGTTGCCTTCATGGTCTTTTCTGCCAGTTTTCTTACTTCATCTGCTACCACAGCAAATCCTTTTCCAGCTTCTCCTGCCCTGGCTGCTTCAATCGCAGCATTTAAGGCCAACAAATTAGTTTGATCAGCTATGTCATTTATTACATTAAGAATATTTGTTATTTCTTCAGTCTTATTATTTAGAAGATCCATATTGTTTTTAAGTGTTTCGGTTAATTTATTTACTTTAAATATAGACTCAACTGCCTCTTCCACAACCTTTTGTCCATCTTTAGCTTTTTCCTTTGTATTGTTTGAATATTCTGCTGTATCTGATGAATTTTTTGCAACATCTAAGATAGCATTATTCATCTCTTCCATAGAAGTGGTAACTTCCAATAATCTATTTCTCTGGTCCTCAGCTCCCCTTGCACATTCTTCCATTTGAGCTGACATCTCTTCAGCAGTATTAAAAAGTTCATTAGAAATTTCAAATGCCTCATTTGCAACTTTTTGCATGGTAATCTGTGCGTTCTTTATATTTGTTATATCAACCATTAGACTACAAGCAGCAGCTAAATTACCTTCCTCATCTTTTATAGGAAAAGAAGTTGTATGTAAAATAATTTCTTTATCATCGAGTTTCTTCGCTGTCTCCATAGACACTACACCTTCAGTCTCAATTGCTTTAAAACAGAGACAATTTTGGGAGTTGCACTGAGGAAATTTAAACAGATCATAACATTTTAATAGGCCGTGTTCTTCAATTTCATTCCCTGCAATTTCTTTAGCCTTTTTGTTCATGTAAAGGACGTTTAACTCTTTATCTACTATCATAAGAGGATTTGGAATCTTATTTAAATACCAGATGAATGTCCCAACAATTTCATTCACTTTTTCAATAACATTTTTATATTCTCCTGAAAATTTATCTGATTTTGCTTTATATAAGAGTCTTCCCTTTTTTAACTTTTTGTAAATATCATCGAATTCCTTAATAACATCTAAAAAAGTATTTCTTATCTCGTTTAAAGCCCTGCCTATTTGAGCCATTTCATCGTTTCCCTTGAAATCATAAGAAAAGTATAAATCGCCTTCAGACACCTTTTTAGCAAATTCAATCATTTTTTTTGCAGGATTGATTATTGAATAGGTCAAAATTCCTCCAACTATAAGTGCAATAATAAAACTTATTACAAACCCCAATAAAGACTGTTT
>JAMOQN010000191.1 GCA_027063985.1 Desulfohalobiaceae bacterium | reverse complement strand
TTTTTTATTGCAGTGGCTAAAATTACCTGAAATTTTTGATGAAATTTTGATAAAGGACAATGTTTCTCTGGATGTTATAGAAGTATTTAAAAAATTTTCTCAAAAGGAGCAAAGATATTTGCTTCCTTTTTTTATTAACATCAGATGGGGAAAAAATAAATCAAAAATATTTTTAGAACTTCTATATAAATTAAAAAAAAGAGAAAAAGTAGATATAGAAACTATATTAAGTCCTTTACTTGAGATCTTAGAAAAAGATTTGTCTCCAAATGACAAAATTCAAAAAATACTAAATAATTTAAGGGATAGATGTTATCCTTTAAAAAGGACCGTAGAAAAAGAATTTATTCAATGGAGTTCAAAGATCATTAATAAAAAAAGAATGAAAATTATACCTGCTAATGAATTTGAATTAGATGAAATTGTCATGGAAGTAAAACTCGATGGATCATATGCCCTTAAAGATTTAGTTGAAGATTTAAAACCTAAAATTGATGAATGGGATAAATTTTATAACTGGTATAAATCTCGATTAAATGGTGAGTGATTTAAGATAATGAGTGATTATATAACCTCAAATATAAAAGGAATTTTTATAGATAATCAAGTAAAAAGGAGTCCTATAACTAACAATGTCTCTAAAAATGCAGGTTCAATCCCTATAATTTATGGTGATTTTTCCAGCCTTGATGATAGAGAATTAAAAAAGGGATATGTGTATTTAGTAAAATACAAAGGAAGATTTTTTAAAAAATGTCCAGGAACAAAATTTTATAACTGTTGTGGGTATAAAATAATCCATATTGGAGAGGGATGTCCATTAAATTGTTCATATTGTATATTAAAGGCATATTTTTCTCACAATAGCATAAAGGTCTGGGCAAATATAGAAGATCTATACATGGAGTTAGATAAGGTATTTTCAAATAGAGAAAAATTTTTTAGGGTAGGGACTGGCGAGTTTACTGATTCTTTGGCTATCGAGTATTTAACTAATTATTCCAAATACTTAATTGAATTTTTGTCTCAATTTAAGAATGTAATATTAGAGTTAAAGACAAAGGTTGTAGATCTATCATGGATTGATGCAGTTAAGGATCCACGGCTTGTTCTTCCTGCATGGTCTTTAAATGGTATTGATGTCCCTTTAAAGGAAGAGATGTCTACAGCTCCTTTAGAGGAACGTTTAAAGGCTGCTAAAATATGTGCTGAAATGGGATTTCGGGTGTGCCTTCATTTTGATCCAATAATTTATTATCCAGGGTGGGAAAGGGGCTATAAAGAGACCATTGAAATGATATTTGACTATATAAAGCCAAAAGACATTGCATATTTAAGTCTTGGCTCTTTTAGGGGGATGCCTTATCTTTTTAAATTTATTGAGGAAAACTGGCCTGATTCTGATTATATTTATTTTGGGGAATTTATTAAGGGAATTGATGGAAAGCTAAGACTATTTAGGCCAATTAGAATAAAACAATTTCGTTTTATGGTGAATTTGTTAAGAAAATATGGGGTTGATAAACAGATATACTTTTGCATGGAATCTGATGAGGTGTGGAGGGCCTGTCTTGGGTATACCCCCAAGGATATAGGGGGACTGGCAAATCATCTTATTCAGCTTTCTTTTGCACCATTTCAATCAACCAATTAGGCACTTTTACTATTTTTCCATTCTTATCCACACATGGATGTTTAGTCCACCCTGTTGTGATCTTTTTGTTATCCTGTGTTTTGTTATAGATTTCATATACAAATTTTAGAGAAGCCTTACCCCACTCCTCTATCCCACATCTCACTAATACCACATCTTCATACCTTGCTGGTCCTAAATATTTACAATATGCCTCAATTACAGGGAAAAACACTCCCCTTTTTTCTATGTCTAAATAGCTTTGTCCAAGTTCTCTAAAAAAATGGCTCCTTGCCTGTTCAAACCAGTGGAGATAGTTGGCATAATAAACTATTCTCATACAATCTGTCTCACCATAGGATACTATGTGTTCCCATGTGGCCTCAGGTTTTGGAAAATCATCTATTTTATTTGTTCCAATATCCATTTTATCAAATCCTCCCCTTTTTCTATAAATAAATCAGATTTTTTAGCATTCATTTCAGAAAATTTTTGACCTGTTTTATTTGATGAAGCATTGAAGTTGATAAAAAGTATTGGCACAGGATCAGATACATGGGTGCGTTTATATACTGGAGTTAAATGGTCGCAACAAATTAGACATGCCCCTTTTTTAGATTCCAGAAAATTGCATATTGGCCCTACAATGTATTTATCAAATCTCTCTATGGCCTTTATTTTGGATTTAATATCTCCAGCATGCCCACATTCATCAGGGCCTTCTAGATGTACAAATACAAAATCCTTTTGTTTAAGAAATTCTATTGCAGCCTCTGCTTTACCATTGTAATTGGTATCAACTAATCCAGTTGCCCCTTCAATGTCAATTACTTCCATATTAGAAGCATATCCAAGTCCCTTTATTAAATCCACTGCAGATATTACTGCTCCTTTTAAACCATAAGTTTTAAAAAAATCAGGTAGTTCCAATTTTTTACCCTGTCCCCATGGCCATATACAATTTGCCTTGGATTCTGGAAAGTTCTCTTTTAGTATTTTATTGGCCCGAAGTATAATATCAAATAATGGTTCGTTATTTTTATATTGAAAAAAGTCATTTCTTATTGATTGATCAAGGATATCATGGGGGGGATTTATCTTTGTATTTTCAAGAGAAGTGTTTTTTCCATTTTTTCTTATAAGCAAGTGGCGATATTGAAAGCCTGGTATTATCTTCCATGCTTCATCTTCTAAATTTTCTTTTAAAGAGGATATTATTTTTTTTGCCTCTTTATCTGTTATATGAGCGGCACTATAATCAATCATTATCCCATTTTCTGAGAATTCTGATACTGTAACAAGATTCATCCTAAAGATTATGTCATTCTCATCTACAGGGGCCTTAAGTGCTGCTGCTTCTATTGGGCCTCTTCCTGTGTGATACACTGAAGGGTCAAAGCCCAATATCGCCATGTTGGCTATGTCAGAGCCTGGCTCCATACCTTCGGGAATAGTCCTGCAAAGTCCAATTTTTCCAGTTTTTGCGAGCTTATCCATGTTTGGGGTATTGGCTACTTCCAGAGGAGTTCTTCCATCTAATTCTTTTAATGGATAGTCTCCCATACCATCTGCTATTAAAAAGGCCAATTTCATTTTTTAGCTCCAAATCCAGTTATGTATGTTTTTAATTCAGAATTCTATAGTGTTTTGTCCCTGGCATTACAAAAGATAGTTTATCGATCTCTTCTATTGCATCTTTGATATTTTTTATTTGTGCCCTGTGGGTTAGAAATACAACAGGGACGTATTTACCTATTTTCTCCTGCCTTTGAACAACCTGGGCAATGCTTATGTTTCTTTCTCCCATAATACCTGCTAAAATTGCCAAAACACCTGGTCTATCTTCTACCTGGAATCTAAAATAGTGGCAGCAGGAGGTATATTTGTCTTCCAATATTGAAGCCTCCTCTATGTTATCACTATAGAATCCAGTATTATTGTATGAGGTGGATCTGATGATTGACATAATATCAGAGAGAACTGCACTTCCAGTTGGAAGATCCCCTGCACCTTGACCATATAACATTATTGGTCCAACGCCATTACCTTCTATTAAAATCGCATTAAAAGGACCATCTACCTTGGCCAGTATGTGTTTTTTAGGTATAAGCACTGGATATACACCAGCCTGCAAATCTCCACCCCTGTACTTTACCTTTGCTATTAATTTTATTGTGTATCCAAATTCTTCAGCCATTTTTATGTCATAGGGATCTGTTTTTGAAATTCCCTCAATGGTGAGCTTATCTAAGGGATAGTTTTTCCCATACGCCAACATGATTAAGATTATGAGCTTATGGGCAGCATCAATCCCCTCGATATCTAGAGTTGGGTCTGCTTCTGCATATCCTCTATCCTGTGCAATCTTTAGGGCCTGTTCAAAAGGGAGCTTTTCTTGAGACATTTTAGATAAAATAAAATTTGCAGTTCCATTTAAAATTCCAGTTAATGAAATGATCTGGTTTCCAGAGAGATTTTCCTTTAAAGTTTGAATAATTGGAATACCGCCTCCAACACTTGCCTCAAAATAAAGTGCTGTATTTTGCAACCTTGCCAGTTGAAATAGTTCATTGCCATATTCCGCAAGAACCGCCTTGTTGGCTGTGACAACGTGTTTTTTGGCCAAAATGGATTTTTTAATAAGCTCTCTTGCCACTGTTGTACCACCGATTAATTCAACTACTATCTCAATTTCTGGATCATTTACTATATCATCTATTTTGTCAGTAAATTTAACGCTCTCAGGTGGCAAAAAATCTCTCTTTTTGTTAATATCTTTGACCAAAATTGTCTTTATTTTTATTTTTTTTCCAAGTCTTCTGTAAATAATTTCACTGTTACCTAAAATTAATTTTGTCAGGCCAGTTGCAACTGTTCCAAATCCCGCTATTCCTATGTTTACAGAGTTTTTTTCCATCCTTTCTCCCTTAAAATATACTCTCTTAAAATATTTTCTTAAGTCCACGAATAGCTTGATTTATTCGGTGTTTATTTTCAACAAGGGCAAAACGCACATAATTATCCCCAAAGTGACCAAACCCAAGTCCAGGGGAAACTGCTACTTTACACTCATTGAGCAAGAGCTTTGAAAATTCAACAGAACCCATATGTTGGAACTGTTCAGGGATTTTTGCCCATACAAACATGGTTGCTTTAGGTGATGGCGTATGCCATCCAATCCTGTTTAACCCCTGAATTAAGGCGTCCCTTCTAATCCTGTATTCCTCAACAATTTTTCCCACACAACTTTGGTCACCATTTAAGGCAATAATGGATGCTATCTGTATTGGTTGAAATATTCCATAATCTAGATAACTTTTAATCCTTGTGAGTGCGTGTATCATCTGTCTATTTCCACAACAAAATCCAACTCTCCATCCAGCCATGGAATAACTTTTTGACATGGAGAAAAATTCCACACCAACGTCCTTACCACCTTTAGCCTGGAGGAAACTAGGTGGCGTATAACCATCAAAGGCAAGGTCAGCATAGGCAAAGTCATGGATTACAAAGATGTTGTGTTCCTTGGCAAAGTCCACTATTTTTTGAAAAAAGTCTAGATCCACAACTACTGTTGTGGGATTGTGTGGATAAGATATTATAAGGAGTTTGGGCTGGGGCCAGGTCTGTTTCGTGGCAGTTAAAAGGTCTTCAAAAAAGTCCCTTTCTGGTGATATGGGGATCCTCCTTACATCAGCCCCTGCAATAATTGCACTGTAGGTGTGAATGGGATAGGTTGGATCAGGTACAAAAACTACTTCTCCTGGGCTCAGCATTACAAGGGCAAGGTGAGAGAGCCCTTCCTTGGCACCAATTGTCACTACTGCTTCGGTTTCTGGATCAATATCCACGTTATATCTTCTCTTGTACCAATTTGCTATTGCCTTTCTTAAGTTAGGAATCCCCCTGGATGCAGAATATCTGTGATTTGTTGGTTTTTGTGCTGCTTCAACTAATTTATCTACAATGTGTTTTGGGGTAGGAATATCTGGGTTCCCCATTCCCAAGTCAATTATATCTTCTCCCTGTCTTCTCAATTTCATCTTAAGTTCATTTACTGTAGCAAACACATATGGGGGCAATCTTTTCATCCTTGGAAATTCTTGCATGGGTCATTCTCCTTAAGCCTTAAGGTAGTTAATTGAAAAAATAGATATAGCCTTTAAGATATGTTTATGTCAAAGGTTAACTTGGATTGCAAGAGTTGACTTTTTGTATAAACTAATTACTAATTCAAATTAGCTATAAGAAAAACAGGAGAAAAAAGATGGGTTCTTTTAAGTATAAATATTCGGATATATTTGTTGAAATCCAGAATATGAAAAAAAGGGCAGATAAGATTATGGAACAGACCTTTGGAAGATTTTCTAGCAAAAATGAGCCTGCATCTACTACCTGGGAACCAGCAACTGATGTATATGAAACAGAAAAATATTATGTAATACAGATGGAAGTTCCAGGGGTGGAAAAATCAGATATTCAAATTGAATTAAAAGGGGAAGAGCTCATTATTTGTGGGATAAAAAGGTTGATTAAAGAAACTCCCAGATGTTCTTACATGATTTTAGAGAGGTCGTATGGCCCTTTTATAAGAAAGTTCTCGCTTCCAAAGGATATTGATGTGGAGGCTATTTCTGCTTCCATGGATATGGGAATTTTGATGATTAAGCTCCCTAAAAAAGAGGTGAAACCAGATGAAATAAAAATTCAAATACAATTTGAGGAATAAAAAAAGGAGGAGGAAAATATGAAAAATCAAATAAAAACAGGGATTTTTTTGGGTGTTTTGACTGCCCTTATCTTACTTTTTGGAAAGGCCCTTGGTGGGAGTCAAGGACTCTATATTGCATTTTTCTTTGCCATTTTAATGAATGTTGGATCTTACTGGTTTTCTGATAAAATTGTTTTAGCAATGTACAGGGCAAAAGAAGTTGATTATCACGAGGCTCCAGAGCTCCATCAAATTGTTGAAGAACTGGCAAAAAGGGCTGGGATTCCAAAGCCAAAGATTTATATAATACCATCTGAACAACCAAATGCCTTTGCAACAGGGCGTGGGCCAAAGAGTGGTGTTGTTGCTGTAACAAGGGGTATAATGGAGTTGCTCACTCCAGAGGAGCTAATGGGGGTTCTTGCCCATGAGATAGGCCATATCAAGAACAGGGACATATTGATACAGACAATAGCTGCTACACTAGCTGGCGTAATAATGTTTATTTCAGATATGGTAAAATGGGCCGTAATATTTGGTATGGGGAGCGATGATGAAGATTCAAATCCATTTGTTGCCATTATTTTGGCGATTATAGCCCCATTTGCAGCAATGCTAATACAACTGGCCATCTCCAGATCAAGGGAATATCTAGCAGATGAAACTGGTGCAAAGCTTTGCGAAAATCCCCATTATCTTGCAAGCGCACTGGAAAAGCTTGAAGCATATTCAAGCAGAATACCAATGACTGTTGGTAATCCCTCAACCGCACACATGTTTATTGTAAATCCATTTAAAGGTGTGTCTATGATAAGTTTGTTTAGCACCCATCCACCTATTGAAGAAAGAATAAGACGACTAAGGGCAATGAGTTTTTAATAAAATCAGGAAATAAAAAATTGAATTTTAGAGGGTAATCTTTTAAGCTCAGGAGAAATCCTGAGCTTTTTTTATTTTTAACCTAAGGAGTATTTAGAATGAAAAAACAGGTTACTATATCTATGTTTCTATTTTTTTTGTTGTTTTCTGTAAATGTCTTTGGCAAGAATGGAATTGAATTGAGAAGGAATCTGGTTGTTCAGGCAGTGGAAAAGACTGCTCCTGCAGTAGTAAATATTAAAGCAGCAAAGGTAGTTGAGAGGTATTCTAATCCTTTTAGGGATTTTTTTGGAGATGAGTTCTTTTCTCCTTTTTTTGGCGATATTTTCCCAGGATATAAACAAAAATTTTTAGAACAGAGTTTAGGCTCTGGGGTAATAATTAACGGGACAAAAAGATTAGTTCTTACAAACGCCCATGTGATTATGGGTGCCTCAAAAATCAAGGTAAAATTACTTGATGGAAGAGAATTTAAGGCAGATTTAGTTGGATGTGACCCTGATTTTGATGTGGCTCTCTTAAAATTAAGAGGAAAAGGGAAACTGCCCGAGGCAAAGATGGGGACATCTAAAGATTTAATGGTTGGAGAGACAGTGATCGCCATAGGAAATCCATACGGTTTTAGCCATACAGTGACAACTGGTGTTGTGTCTGCTTTAAATAGATCTATTAGGACAAAGCAGGGAACCTATTTTGGATTTATTCAGACAGATGCAGCTATTAATCCAGGAAACAGCGGCGGACCTCTTTTAAATATACTCGGTGAAGTAATTGGAATTAATACTGCCATTTACGCAAAGGCAGAGGGAATTGGATTTGCCATTCCCATAGATAAGGCAAAAAATGTTATTTATGAACTGCTCCATTATGGAAAGGTGCAGCCTGTATGGCTTGGAATCTTTGGCCAAAATGTGGATCCAAGAGTGGCCTCTTATCTCAGATTAAAAGGCCTTGAAGGGCTCTTGGTTACTGAAGTGATTAAAGGGCTTCCTGCATATAAAGGAGGAATAAAACCTGGAGATGTGATAGTTTCAATAAATGGAATACAGATTCGAGACAAAGAAGATTATGTAAGGTATTTATTAAATATTACTTCTGAATCTGTTATTAAATTAAAATTTTTTAGAATGGGCAAATTATATGAGACCTCCCCTCTAAAACCTGTATATTTTACTAAAAAACAGGCGATTAAGTTTATAAAAAAGAAATGGGGTTTTTGGGGAAAAGAATATAAAGGAAACCTTCTTGTAACCAATGTGTATCCTAATTCACCAGCCTCAGCCCTTGGACTTAA
>JAMOQN010000190.1 GCA_027063985.1 Desulfohalobiaceae bacterium | reverse complement strand
AAGGAGGTGATGGATTATGCCTATTTATGAATATGAGTGCACATCTTGTGGACACAGGTTTGAAGAGTGGCAAAAGGATTTTAAAGAAAGAGATGTTGTTTGCAGTGTATGTGGTGCAAAGGCAAAGAGGCTTATTTCTAATACTTCTTTTATTTTAAAGGGCTCAGGTTGGTATGTAACAGACTATGCAAGGCCCAATCCATCTAGCAGGGGAAATGGGAAGAATGGAAATGGCTCTAAACCAAAGACCTCTTCTGCTCAAAGTGGCACTTCCGCAACCGCCTCAACCCAAACTACACAAAAAGATAACTAAAGGGTCTTATTCATGATTGAGAGATATACAAGAAAAGAGCTTGGAGATATTTGGTCGCTGGAAAATAAATTTAGAAAATGGTTGGACGTGGAACTTGCTGTTTGCGAGGCATGGCATAGGCTTGGATACATCCCTCAAAAAGAGATGGAGGAAATTAGGTCAAAGGCTGATTTTGACCTGCAAAGGATACTGGAAATAGAGGAAATTACAAAGCACGATGTAATTGCCTTTTTAACAGCAGTAGAAGAAAAAGTGGGTCCAGCATCTAGATATATCCATCTTGGGTGTACATCTTCAGATATAGTTGATACAGCAAATAGTTTGCTACTTAGGGAGGCTGGAGAGATTATTTTAAAGGACCTTGATAGGATACTTTCCCAGCTAAAAAAAATGGTTCATGAATATAAATCTCTGGTGGTAATTGGAAGGACCCACGGAGTCCATGCAGAGCCTACCAGTTTTGGTTTAAAATTAGCTACTTTTTATGCAGAATTTAAAAGACAAAAGACCAGGTGGAAGCAGGCATTAAAGGAAATTAGTGTAGGGAAAATTTCAGGGGCAGTTGGGACCTATGCCCATCTGTTCCCTGAAGTGGAGAAAATAGCATGTGAAATATTGGGGCTTGAAGTAGATCCAATATCAACTCAAATAATTCAAAGGGATAGATACGCATTTTATTTCAGTGTACTTGCCCAAATCGGAGGTACAATTGAAAGACTGGCATTGGAGTTAAGGCATCTCCAGAGAACAGAGGTACTAGAAGTTGAAGAGGGATTTTCAAAAGGACAAAAGGGCTCTTCTGCAATGCCCCATAAAAAAAATCCCATATCAGCAGAAAATTTATGTGGTCTTGCCAGGTTGGTACGGACCAATAGTATGGCAGCCCTAGAAAACATGGCCCTTTGGCATGAAAGGGATATTTCCCATTCATCTGTTGAGCGTGTAATAATGCCTGATTCTACAATATTAATAGATTACATGTTAAATCGATTGACTAATGTCCTAAAGAATCTAAAGGTCAACAAAGAAAACATGGAAAGAAATCTCTATTCATCCTTTGGCCTGTTCTTTTCCCAGCGCATTCTTATAGCCTTGATAGAGAAAGGATTAAAAAGGCAAGAGGCCTATGAGATGGTTCAAAGACAGGCCCTTAGAGCTTGGAATGAGAAGGTACCTTTATATGACCTGGTTAGAGAAGACCCTGATATCACAAAATACTTAAGCGAGGATGAAATAGAGTCTCTTTTTGATGTAAATTATTATTTAAGATATGAGGATGAGATTTTAAAAAGAGTCTTTGAAAACTAAAAATGGGAATTTAACATATGCGTGCCATTTTATGATTAATTGCATGTTATTAATTTGGAGAAGATAGATGGAAGCCCTAAAGAAAAGACTTGCAAAACTACTCTTGGAAAAATCTTACATTGAGAGGGAGGTGACTCTAACTTCAGGAAAAAAGAGCAATTATTATTTTGATTGTAAGCCAACTGCTCTTCATCCAGAAGGGAGTTATTTAATAGGAAAACTTTTTTTTGAAATGTTGTCAGAGAATGTAGATGGTGTGGCAGGTATGACTCTAGGTGGAGATCCTCTGGTAACAGCCGTAACTGTAGTGTCTCATATAGAAGGAAGACCCTTGCCTGGTCTTATTGTTAGGAAAAAACCAAAAGGACATGGTACCCAAAATTATGTGGAAGGGTTAAAAAATTTTAAACCTGGCCAGAGGGTAGTTGTTTTAGAAGATGTAATTACTACTGGAGGAAGTGTGTTACTTGCTTGCCAGCGACTTAAAGAAGCCAATCTTGAGGTTGACCAAATCTTTTGTATTTTAGATAGAGAAGAAGGTGGAAAAAAAAATATTGAGGAGAAGGGCATAAAATTACATTCTATTTTTACAAGGGATGAGCTGTTCAAACTAGCTGATTAACACACTTTCTACAAAATTTTTGATGTATTTGAATTAGAGACTCATTATCCAATGAAAAGAAATAGATTGAAAACAACTGTCAGCACAATATTTATTTTTTTGTTTGCCAAAATATGTTTGGCTCAACCAATCGTAATAATTCCCCATAAATATCTTCCTTCCTATTTTATTGCAGTTGATAAAAGCAAGCAACGACTCTTTTTGATTGAATATAATGGAACTATTAACATTATTGCTCAAATACCCTGTTCCACTGGTTCAAATAATGGAGATAAGTTTTTTCAAGGTGATGAAAAGACTCCTGAAGGTGTTTACTTTATTACAAGAAAGATAAAAAGACCTCTTGATTTTTCTCTATATGGAAATTTGGCTTATGCAACAAACTATCCTAATCCAATAGATAGATTGTTTGATAAAGATGGGGGGGGTATATGGTTACATGGAAGGGGTAAAAAATTGATACCTTATGACACCAGAGGATGTGTGGCAGTTGAAACAGCGGATTTAAGGAATTTAGAAAAATACCTCAGCTTAAAAGTTACCCCAATTTTAATTGGATCAAAAATCATTATTAAACCAAAAGACAAAGAAATACAAAAAGAGATTAACAATATAAAAAATAAGGTATTAAAATGGATTAATTATTGGAGGAAGAAAGATCCAATTTTTTTCTCCTATTTTGATCCAGTTTCTTATAGTAAGACCAGCTACATTCCTTTTAAAAAATTTATTGAGCAAAAAGAGATTACTTTTTTGAGATATAAATGGATTGATATTTTTATATCTCAGTTAAATATAATACCAGGGCCATATTATTATGTAACTTCATTTTTTGAACTGTATAGAAGTCCTATATTCAAATCTCAGGGGATTAAAAGACTCTATTGGATGAAAATAAATGGAGAGTTTAAAATTGTTGCTTCTGAATGGATTCAGATTCCTGTTCATTTAGAGTCTAAATACTTGGCCTACCACTCAGATAGGTTACTGAACTTTGTAAAAAAATGGAAAGAAGCTTGGGAGAAAAAAAATTATACTCTTTATGCTCAGTGTTATGATGAAAATGCAATACAATCTCCATATAAGGGATTAGCTTCAATTGTTGAAAATAAAAAAAATATTTGGAAAAAGTCAGGTAATATTAAGATTGTAATAAGAGACATTAATATATCCATTCATAAAAAAGGTTTTTTGATAAAATTTTATCAAAAATATATTAGCGACATCCATAAAGATATTGGTAATAAAATATTAATAGTGTATCCGTTTAATGATACATATAAGATAATTGAAGAAAGATGGTATTCCCTATAAAATATTTTTTTCACGTATTTTTAATTATATTTACGATATTTGCCCATACTTGTAGTGCATCAACTATAAGACGTATTGTATTTTTTAAAAATACGAGTTTCCCGTTGAGATGTTATTTTTTAAAAGGAGATATGGATGGACCAACAATTTTGGTTCAAGGGGGTATCCAGGGAGATGAAATAAGTGGTGTCTTAACAGCAGAAATGTTGCTCCATGCCAAGGTAAAAAAAGGTAATTTAATAGTTATTCCAAGGGCCAATGTGCCAGCTATATTACATTACACACGTGGGATAAATGTGGATTTAAATAGGAGATTTGATAAGGACTATAAAAAATTTTATGAAGATCACCTTGCTAGGGCTATAAAATTAATTGCTTCTTTTAGTGATGGTCTAATTCACCTTCATGAAGGTTCAGGTTTTTATAGCCCTATATATATAAATGAACTACGAAATCCAAGGAGATTTGGACAATCATATATCATTGATACTACTGTATATAAGAGACATATAAATTTAGAAGCAGTTGTCAAAAAGGCTATTTTAAAATTAAATTCTTATATAAAAAATAAACATTATTCTTTTAACATATTCAATACCAATACAATCTCGTCTACTACAAAGTATCCAGAACAGAGAAAGTCATTTAGTTACTATACCTTAACGCGTTTAGAAAAACCAGCCTTTGCAATAGAGGTAAGTAAGGATATCAAGAATGTCCTATGGAAGACAGATGTACAGCTCAGGGCCACTAAATATGTGCTAGCTGAGCTCGGTGTAGATGTGATACTTCCAGATGTAAAAAATTATTTTGATTTGATGAGTCAAGAAATTAAAGGAATAAAGGTTTTTTTCAATGGTCAGGATATTACCAATAAGAAGTATCTTGAGGTGTCTCCTTTTTTGAATATTGGTATAAGAAATTGTAATACAAAGGAAGTAGTGCATGAAGAGATAGGAATTATATCCAATAAAATGGCAGGATTAAATCTCCTTACTTTGAAATATTTACCATATAAAGGAATTAAATCCATAATATTAAGTATAGACGGGAAAAGAGTAAAAAAGTGGGATTTAAGGATAGATAATAAGAAAGAGTCTATTTTCCCTAAACACCAAAATATTTTTGTGTGCCAATTAAATAATAAGCTCATTATGGTCCCAAGTGGTGGGTCAATCTCAGCCTGGGAAGGTGACAGATTGGTACTGTTGGGTCTTTTAAATGGGTCAGGCGATGAGGTTATAAATTTAAAGGGATATTTAACAAGGGCTGGTAAGAATATTGGACAAGACCTTTATTCAGACATAATATTAAACAGGGATTTTTTTATTCCAAAATACTTAACTTTCTCAGAGGAGAGAAAAATATGGACATGTGATGTGGTAGCAGAGGATAGGGGACTGTCCAATTTGTCTTTTAAAATAGTGGTGCATCCTTTGCCTCCTGCTTACATTATGTTATATAACAAAGAAGTGCAAGCTATTATAGGTCTTGACTCTGATAGTCAAACAGAGTTACCACAAGGGTCATATAAGTTGCAGTTAATACCTTCCTTTTTAGATAAGAGAATAGTATTGCTAAAAGATAGGGTTCCTTTAGATTGTGAAGAGTTTTCTCTCAAAAAAGGAGAAAAGGTTAGTCTTTATGCGATAGATTCTAATCTAGGTGTTATAAAGGGGAAAATAAGTCTAATTGCTATTTCAAAAAAGAGAGGATCCTAATGGTAAATTATTTTGTAAACCTCCCATTAAGGTATATATACAGGGATGAAACCTATCTTGAATATTTTATATCTTACAGGATCAATCCAGAGCTTGGGGTGGATGCCATTGCAATAGATCAAATTGATGAAAAATGGCATAGAGCCACGGCCAATAAGATCTTCAACGCAGGATTGGTATGTTCAATTCACTTGCCTTTTCACGATCTTCAGCCTGGAAGTATAGATGATTACATCTTAAATGGAACAAGAAAGAGACTTTTATCAGCCTTAAAGATTGCAAAAATATACAGACCTAAGTTTATGGTTGCCCACGCCAATTTTATCCCACTTTACCTCGAGCTATTTTCTTCATGGTTAAAAAGGGCTGTAGAAACTTGGGAATTGGTTCATAATGAGTGGCCAGATCATCCTCCTTTATATCTTGAGAATGTAAGGGAATACGACCCTAGACCTCTTACAGACCTTTTTTCAGAACTGAGTCATATAAACATAAAATTTTGTTTTGATGTGGGTCATTGGGCGAGCTATAGCGGCGGAATGAGATATAAGAATATGTCCTTATGGATACAGACCATGGCACCCTATTTAAGACATATGCACCTACATGATAATGATGGTGTTGCTGACCAACATCTGGGTCTAGGAGTTGGAAGTATACCATGGTCTGAACTATTTGCTGGATTAGAATTATTGGATCTTGCTCCAACATTCACTTTAGAACCCCACACAAGAGAAGATTTAGAGAATTCATGGAAGTTTATTAAGAAACATCCATCATGGTTTAGTAGACTTGGAATAAAAAAGTCCGTAGTACCTGAGGTTTGTAATTAGTGAATGGTTTATTCTTTACTTGAACTTCTGGTTATTTCTTCTACTTTTTGGTTGTAAAATGCGATAACTTCCCGTCTTCTTAACATTCCCAAAAGTTGTTTTGAGTTTTTTGTGTCAACCACTGGCAGGCTATCTAGATTTTTTTGAGTGAATTTTTTCATCACTGTATGCAAGTCGTCTTTAAAGTTGGTAGTGATGATATCTGTTGTGGCGATGTCTTTAACTATAATTAGATGTTCTATACCTTCTGTAAATAATATACTCCTAAAGTCTGTATTGGAGAAAATCCCAACCAATTCTCCATATTTATTTACTACTGGGAAATATTGCTGATTTGTATTTGCAAAAAATTTTTTAAATTCAGCAAAGGTCATATTTTCAGGCACTGTGTCTACAGGTCTAATTAAGTTTTTTATGTCTCTTACATAATAGGATTTTAAGATATCAAAGAAAAATTCTCCAGCATGGGCAGGCGAAGCGGTTCTGTTTTTCACTTGTTCCCTGTAAATTGTCCAAGATTTAGAAAAATTGTAACATAACAGACATACTAAAAAGCTGGGAAGTAGTAATTCATAGGAATTAGTCATTTCACTGACAAAAATAATAGTGGAGATTGGAGCATTTGATACAGCAGAAAAAAATCCAGCCATGCCAAGAATTACCATGGCTTGCGGCGATACAATTATTTCTGGCATGAAATGGTTAAATAATATTCCAACTGCCCCTCCAAGGCACCCGCCTATTACTATTGATGGACCATACACCCCTCCAGAGCCGCCTGATGCAATGCTAAAGGAAGTAGTAAGGATTTTTCCAAATGCAACGCCTATTAGCATATACAAACTTAACTTGTTAAAAAGGGCATTTTGAAGTACTCCATATCCAAAAGAAAGGGTTTCTGGTAGAAAAAATCCTATTATTCCAGTAAGAAATCCACCTATGCCTGGTTTTAACCAATTTGGAAGATTTAGCTCCTTAAAAAAATCATGAGTTGCATAAAATGTTTTTACATATAAAAAGCTCATTCCACTTAAAATTAGGGCAAGTAATACATATGGACCCAATTCTAATGGATTTTTAAAAAAATAAGGTGAGGACTCAAAAAGGGAGCCAAAACCAAAAACCATACAAAAAACACAATATGCCACAATAGAGGATATTCCCGCGGGAATAAGCACATCAGGTTCAAAGTCAGGATCCTTATAAAGTACTTCAGCAGCAAATAGGGCACCAGCCAGTGGTGCCCTGAAAATGCTTCCAACTCCCGCTCCAATCCCCGCTGCCATCATAATTCTTCTCTCATTGGGTGAGAGTTTGAGTTTTGTGGCTAGATATGAACCAAAACCAGCCCCAATTTGGGCAATTGGACCTTCTCTACCCCCAGATCCCCCTGATGTTAATGTGATAGCTGAGGCTATTGTCTTTACAATAGGCACCTGAGGACGAATTAATCCCCCCTTTTTATGATATGCTTCTATAGCAGCATCAGTTCCATGACCCTCTGCCTCTGGGGCAAAGGTATAAACAATAAATCCACTCACAATGCCACCAAGTGTAGGTAATATAAGAAGCATCCACCGCTTAAAGGGAACAGAAGTATGATGAAAAATAGAGATTTCACCTTTTGGGCCACCAGGCCTGTAACCAGCTAACATGTCAAGAAGATAGTGCATCCCAGCATCGCAAAAAAATTGAAAGATTATTGAGCCAAGGCCAGCTATAATACCAATTGATATGAGATATAAAAAGAATTTAGTAGATCGTCGAACATTTGTGGATAAGAAAAATTCCATGAATATCCCTAATTCACAATTTGGTTGATTTTAGTTTTTCTACCAACTTATTGTAGAATATAATTATTGATTTTCTTCTTAGAAGACCTAGGATTTCTCCATCCTCTTTGTCAGATAACACTGGCAAGGCATCGATATTTTTTTGAGTCAATTTATCTAAAGCCCTATTTAAGGATTCATCGGGATATGTCACAACCACATCTGAAACTGCAATATCCTTTATAATTACCAGTTTTTCTATCTCAGGATTAAATAGCACATGTCTAAAGTCAGAGCTTGAAAATATACCTGTTAATCTGCCATTTTTGTCAACTACCGGGAAAGAGTACTGGGTGGTATTAACAAAAATTTTTTTCTTAAAATCAGAAAATTTCATATCTTCAGGTACTACATAAACAGGATCAAGTTCATCCAGTAATTCCTCCACTTTGTGATCACTCAAAATATCCACAAATAGCTCACCTGAATGTGCTGGAGATTGAAATTTATTGTCTAGCTGATTTTCATAGATAGAAATCTTTCTATTAAAAAATATACATATTGCAGAACAAAACATAAGGGGTGCAAGGAGGCTATAGCCCTGGGTGAGCTCACACACCAAGATAAAAGGGCCAATAGGAGCGGAGCCTGCACCTGCGAAAAATGATGCCATGC
>JAMOQN010000189.1 GCA_027063985.1 Desulfohalobiaceae bacterium | reverse complement strand
GGACCAGAGTTTTTATGAGTGCCCTGCACGCAAATCCCAAAGTACATAATCCATGCATGATTGGTTCTTTAAATCCCACTTGCTTTGCAAACTCAGGGTCCACATGGAGGGCAAATAGATCACCAGAGAGCCTGTAGATTAAAGGCTGGTCTGGGGAAGGGCAGTCTTCTACAACAAAGTCTGGATCTGTGTCGGGAAACTGGATTGTTTTTTTCGGTGGTTTTTCTCCTCCAAAATTTCCATCTAATCTCCCAACTATTGTAATGGTACTGGTAAATAATTTTTTTCCTTTTGCGTCTTTTGTTATTGACTCTCCAACAATTATTGCACCTTTATCACCGAGATCATAGTAATTTTTTATATGGCCGGTTGTTATAAATTTACCCTCTGTGGGGATTGGCCTGTGAAATACAATCTCCTGTTCTCCATGCAGGATCCCAGCTGTATTTACATTTGCCTTTGCCCCTAATTCAAAGAGAAAATCAATAATTGTAGCAATTGAAAAAGTGGGAATGACCTTAAGGTCCTTTTCATACACGTATTCAAGTTCATCAAAACCAGCCCCAACACCAAGTGCATATAACACTACATCCCGCCACGAATATTCCTTTTCTATGGGGCCTATTTTTTCACCAATTGCATCAAGGTTTAATGCCATAACCTACCCCCTGGTTAAATGTTCTATTAAATTAATATGCGACTGCGTACATCTTACTGAGCGCCAATTTACGCAAATAAATTGGTTACTCAATAAACATTATTAAAATCCCAAAAATTTTCCTATAATTTTTTTCATTATTTCATTTGTCCCAGCAAATATAGACATGACCCTAACATCCCTAAAAGACCTCTCAATAGGGCACGACTCAAGTGCACCTGCCTCTGCATAGATATCCAGACATCTATCTGCAACCTTTTTTACCATATCAGTTATCCAGTATTTTGCCATGGAAATCTCTGTTACCACCTGTTTCTTTTCCATATGATCTACAATTAAACTTTCCAAAAATGTCCTCGCCATTTTTATTTCAGTGGTCATTTCTACTAAAGAAAACTGAACAGATTGGTATTTTATGTATGGCATGCCCATGAATGATTTATTTTTGGCAAACTCAGTTGTAGTATTTAAAATAAATTCTGCAGTAGCAAGTGCACCTATTGCACATACCATCCTTTCCTGTTGTAATTTTTCCACTAACATCAAAAATCCATGGTTCTTTTTACCAAGCAAATTACTTTTTGGTATTTTGCAGTTTACAAAAAAAAGTTCAGCAGTATCCTGGCTGTGCATCCCCATTTTATCCAGTTTATTTCCCTTTTTAAACCCTTCTGTTCCATCTTCTACAAGATACAAAGATAGTGCTTTATAAGGGTCTTCTACTTCTGGATCCCTTGCTGCAACTATTACTAGATCACAATTTATACCATTTGAAATAAATGTTTTTGATCCATTTAAAATAACATAATCACCATCCTCTGTTGCTGTAGTCCTAATAGAAGTTAAGTCACTTCCTGCATCTGGCTCAGTCATGGCAACTGCTGTTATTATATCGCCACTTACACATCCAGGGAGGTATTTTTTCTTTTGTTCTTCAGTTCCATAACTAACAATATAAGGGA
>JAMOQN010000188.1 GCA_027063985.1 Desulfohalobiaceae bacterium | reverse complement strand
CTTTCACTGGATTTAAATTCATCTAAAAATACACCATTTTTTATACCAGAGATATCGGGATTTTCTTCTAAAAAAGGAACCACTACCACCTTTTCAATGGAATCTATTTGTTTTAGCACCTCAACAACTCTGGATATGGAATCTATTTTTTTGCCTTTATAGCTGTATCCATCTGCTGTAAATAAAACCCTTGGCTTTATCTGACCAAATCTATCTAAAACTCCTTTAATTCCAAAGTCAGGTGAACAAGAAGACCAGGTAGCACCTAAAGATGCAGCTGCCAGCATTGCTATTATTGTCTCAGGGATATTTGGCATATACCCAACCACCCTATCCCCTGGCCTTATATCTAGCTGCTTCAAGGCCTTTGCCACCCTGGCAACTTCTCTATTTAACTCCTTGTATGTAAGGGTTCGTTTTTCTCTATCTTCTGCAAAGGCGATTATTGCCAGATTATCGTCATTATATCTAAGTAAATTTTCAGCAAAATTCATCTGAGCACCAGAAAACCATTTGGCTCCTGGCATTTTATAAGGGTCATCTACAACCTCGTCATAATCCTTTGAATTCAAAATCTTCACAAAATCCCATACAGCAGCCCAAAAATCACCAATATCAGTAACAGACCACTCCCAGAGTTCACTATATGTTGAAAAAGATTTTTTATATCTTTCATTAACATAAGCCATAAATTTAAACATATTGGAATTTTTTATCCTTTCCTCAGAAGGCTTCCAAAGTAATTTGCCCATCTCCTCCCCCTTTTCAAAAGTTGGTTAAAAATACAAATCTAACCCTCATAGAGCACGGCTAAAATAGTGGCAGATTCCTTTTTAGCAGCAAGCATATGGGGATAATTTGAAAGATAATACAGGGAATCCCCTGGTTTTAACTCAAAACGGTCATCGCCTATTTTCGCAATTACCTCTCCTTCTAACACAAATATAAACTCCTCCCCATCGTGGATTGAGGTCTCTTCATCGGGATTTTCCTTTAATTTTACGATAAGTGGCTCCATGTGTTTACCCTTAACATCAGGTGCCAAAGACACATAAGAGTAGAGTTCCCTCTGTCCCTTGGGAGTTGTAGACCTGACAATCTTTTTCCTTTGTTTTGCAGAGGTGAGGCAATAGGGTTTATCACCACCTTCACCTAAAAATTCACCAATCCCCCTTTCAAGCACCTTGGATAGTTTCATAATCATCCCAAGTTGAGGCTGGATTTTGCCCTGTTCCACATTTTCAAGGAGTTCTTTATCAAAACCTGTTTGTTTTGAAAGCTCATCTAAGCTAAGTCCCTTCTCTTCCCTGATCTTTTTTATTGTTTTTCCAATATCCACTGTTTCTCTTTGTTCCTGCTCTTTTATCTCACCTGTTAAAGACTCAAAATAATCTACATTAATATATGGTTTGTCCTGGGCCATATACACTCCTTGTTTTTTTCTTGGTTTATATTTCCATCCATTTCTTCCAATTATATACTCTCCTTATGGATTCATTATTGAATCTGGGACCGTTGGGTCTTTTTCCCAGCCATCAGGTATCTTTTGGCCATCCTTTTCTCCTAATTTCTTTTTTCTCTCAGCTAAACCAGGCCTTGCAAACTCTGGATGACCCTGTTTTTCTGTCCTGCCATTGACAACTGCCTCAGAACG
>JAMOQN010000187.1 GCA_027063985.1 Desulfohalobiaceae bacterium | reverse complement strand
AGATATATTGACTCTTTTATAAGAAGTCAATAGAGTGTATATTTCATGAGAGGAAAGATATATGTCAGAAGAACAAAAGCAAAGAAAAGAGATATTTTCCACAGAGATCCAAGCATTATTAGCTGGAATCCTTTCCACAACAAAATATTTTGATGCGAAATTTGATTATCTAAAGGTTCAAATAGATGGGCTTCGGAGAAATCAGCAATTAATGAGAGAGGATATAAAAGAATTTAAGAAAGATATGGAATACAGATTTACGCTCGTAGATAAGCACTTTGAGCAGGTAGATAAAAAATTTGAGCAGGTTATTGCTTCAATAGACAGGATTGCAGATAAATTAGCTAACAGGCATATATAACTAAGAAATTTCACAATAAAGATGTTTTCCATATCAATAGGCATATCAATTGTTGGAGCGTTGGGGGCATTTTTTAAGGCAATGGGTGTGTTTTAGATAAGGGGCGGGATAAACTTTTTATGGTTTACCCAAAATTATTAGGAGGTGTGTATGTCTTTTTTTAAAAACATGAAGATGCGAAACAAATTATTAATCTTTTTCTTTGTTACTTCAATTATCCCGATTTTAATACTTGTTACTGAAAACGTCCAGTTTGCCTCAAAAGAGTTAATGAACTCTGCATTTAACCACCTTGTATCTGTTAGGGAGTTAAAAAAGGGGAATATTGAGAGACTTTTTTATCGGTTTTCTAAGGAACTTGAATTGATGGTTGAAGGAACAAGGGAGTATATAAAACAATATTACCTTTCAAAAAAACGAGGAAACTTAGAATTAAGTATGGAAGAATTTCTGGTTACTTATGAGAAAGGTTATATCTCCAACTTTTTGAAAGAATATAAACACGACGATGTTTATTTAATTGCGCCTGATGGTTATTGCTTTTTTTCGGCAAAAAAACTGGCTGACTACAAAACAAATCTTTTAACTGGTAAGTGGTCATCTTCCAATTTTGGAAGGTTGATTAAAAAGGTAATTGAGACCAGAAAGTTTGGATTTGCTGATTTTGAGCCTTATGGTCCAATAAATAACAAACCAGCTGCTTTTATTGCCATGCCTGTTATTGTAAAAGGGGAGTTGAAAACCATTGTGGCTATACGATTGCCTAAATCTAGAATAGATAGGATTATGAATCAAAGGGCAGGTATGGGAAAGACTGGAGAGACATATCTGGTTGGACCAGATTTTAGGATGCGTTCAGATTCCTACCTTGACCCACAAGGACATTCAGTAGAGGCATCATTTGGAGGGACCATTGAAAAAAATGGTGCTAACACCCTTGCAGTAAAAGAAGCCCTATCTGGGAAATCAGGGGAAAAAATTATTACAAATTATATGGGACAAAAGGTCCTTTCTGCCTATACTCCAATAAATATCTTCGGCAAAACCTGGGCTCTGGTGACTGAGATGAATCTTTCTGAAGTAAAGGCACCTGTAAATGCTCTAATCCACAAGGCAGTGATTTATTTGATAGTCATAATTATAATTGCCGGTATAATTGCCGTGCTATTTGGAAATCTTATTGGCTCATCCCTTGGTAGGGCCGCACAATTTTGCCAGGCAATATCTGTTGGAAATCTGGATGCTAGACTGGATATAGACCAGAAAGATGAGATAGGACAGCTATGTTCAGGTCTAAAGAGAATTGCAGATTCTGTAAAAAATCT
>JAMOQN010000186.1 GCA_027063985.1 Desulfohalobiaceae bacterium | reverse complement strand
TGTAGCCAATCCGATATTTGCATTTAAAAAAAACATAGGTTAAACAAAACCTTATGGGCGGATTCATTATAGCAGGAACCCATAGTGGGGCAGGAAAAACATCTATTACCCTTGGAATAATGGCTTATTTAAAGGCGCAGGGACTCCATGTGCAGGGATTTAAAGTAGGTCCAGACTTTATAGATCCAGGACACCACAAAAAAATAACAAATATTCCTTCACACAACCTAGACACATGGATGATTAAACCCTGGTGTAACAGAGCCATTTATCACTTCTATTCAAAAAATGCAGACATAAGCGTAATTGAAGGCGTTATGGGGATTTTTGACGGATTTTCACCCATATCAGAAATTGGTTCAACCGCCCACCTAGCAAAGGTCTTAAATCTTCCTGTAGTCTTGGTAGTTGACGCATCTTCAATGGCAAGGTCAATTGCCGCCCTTGTCCTGGGATTTACTAAATTTGACCCTGATCTAAATATTGCTGGTATTATTTTTAACAAAGTTGGCAGTGACGCCCATATAGATATTATAAAAAAAGCCATAAAACACTATGTAGATGTTCCCTGTTTTGGTTTTTTTAAAAAACAAAGAGATATAAAACTCTCATCAAGACATTTAGGACTTGTTACAGCAGAAGAAGATATCTGGGATAAACAAAAAGTATCTCATTTAATTGAATGGACTCAAAGATCTATTACAGATGAATTTAAAAATTTCATAAAGGCAAATACCAAAAAGAAGAAAAAGAACAGAACAAAACAATTAAAAAAGCCCAGAACCAAAATTGCAGTTGCAATGGATAGATCATTTTGTTTTTATTATCAAAACAATTTAGATTTACTAAAATATATGGGAGCAGAACTAACTTTCTTCTCACCTATAAAAGATAAAAATCTACCAAAGGGAATTAAAGGTATTTACATTGGAGGGGGATATCCAGAACTTTATCTAAAAGATTTATCAAATAATGATAGTATGAAAGATGAAATAAAAAGATTTGTAGAAGATTATGGTGTATTATATGCTGAATGTGGTGGTTTTATGTATCTTATGGAGTATATATCTAGAGATGAAAATAATCCACAAAAGGTAGTAGGTATTTTCCCGTTTAAAACTTTATTACAAAAAAGACTTGTATCTCTTGGATATAGAGAAGTAGAGTTTCTAGAGAACTTACCTATAGGGCCAAAAGGCTTAGTTGTTAGGGGACATGAATTTCACTATTCTATTGCAGAAGGTTTAAAAGATTATCCCAATGTATATAAAGTCAAAACTAGAGATGGAAATTTAAAAAATTCCTTTGGTGTGAGATATAAAAACTGCGTAGCTTCTTATATACATCTTCATTTTTCTAGTAATTTATTAATTGCCAAATATTTTGTTCTCTCATGTAAAGGGATTTAGTAAGTGGAAAAGCTACTTATTTGTGCAGCAACAAAAAGGGAGCTTATGGCCTTATTCCCTGATTTATCCAAAAATTCTATTAAGCTGGGAGAGGTGTATCCCAAAAGAATTAAAGGGAGAGATGTCTATGTTCAAGTATGTGGGATTGGGCCAATAAATGCAGCTCTTTTCATAGAAAGGGCAATACTTTTATATAAAATTTGCGGTGTAATAAATATTGGGATAGCAGGTTCCTTTGATATAAAAAAAATACCAATTGGGTCACTTACAATAGCTAAAGAAGAAATATGGCCAGAATATGGACTAAAACAAAGGGGTATTATAGACCCAAAAGGTCTAAAATATGGATTGCTTAAAAAGCATGAAAAAATAATATACAACCAGATATCAATTCCTGTAAGAGAAAATCTCGAAAAAATGGGCTTGTCATTTAACAATAATTTCTATACAACTACTAACCTGACGGTTGCTGGGGTCACTGGCGATGAAATAGAGGCTGATAAGTTAAAAAACAGGTACTTGGCTCAAGTGGAGAACATGGAAGGTTTTTCAATTGCTTACGTATGTTTTGTTCATGATATACCGTTCATTGAAATTCGCTCTATTTCAAATGTTGTTGGCTCCAGGGATACAGATAAATGGGATATAAAAAAGGCTCTTAAAAAATTAAAAGAAATAGAGTCCATATTTTAATAGCAAATCTTTACAATTAGATGGAAAAATTAAAATCATACTTTGAAAAACACCTCCCAAACATAGAAAAAAATTTTTCCTTACTACTTAAGGATGTAGATCCGTATGTCAGGGAAATAGCAGAGCACATATTAAAATCAGGAGGTAAGAGACTCAGGCCCATGCTCTGCATACTAACAGCAAGGGCCTATGGATATAATAAACCTGATATCTATCCAGTTGCCTGTGTCCTGGAATTTATCCATTCAGCTACTCTTTTACATGACGACATAATTGACCATGCAGAAATTAGGCGTGGAAATAAGGCTGCCCACAAAATATTTGGTGAGACAAAAACCATTCTAACTGGAGATGCCCTCCTTGCCCTGTCCAACAAAATTGTGACAAATTATAATAATATAAAATTAATGAGATGTCTTTCTGAGGCAATATATCAAACTTGTGCAGGTGAAATACTAGAAATAGACAAAATGAAAAAATCTTGGATCTCAAAGGATGAATATTTTCAAATTATTAGAGGAAAAACTGCCTATTTAATACAATTTTCATGCGAAAGCGGAGCCATCTTGGCAGAGGCAGACGAAAAAGATCTTGCTATTGTGAGAAAATTTGGTCTAAATCTAGGAATAGCCTTCCAACTAGTAGATGACGTACTTGATTATTCCTTAAATCAAGAAAAATTGGGAAAACCTATTGGAGGAGACCTGAGAGAAGGGAAAATAACTTTACCCCTTATCTTATATTTAGACACATTTGAAAATTCAAAAAAGATTGAAATGTTAAAGAAAATAAAGAAAAATGAGTTAAAACAAGAAGAATGCCTTAAAATAATAAATGATATAAACAAAAAAGGTGTGTTAAAAAAGTCACTTGAGGCATGTGACTTTTATGTAAAAGAGGCAAAACAAGCCATTACGCAATTTCCCAACTCTCTTGAAAAAGAAATCCTCAATGATGTAGTTGATTTTGTAAAAAATAGAGAGTATTAGCATCATTTTTCTGCTTTTATCACATGAATATATCTGCAATTGTACTATGTGGCGGACAGAGCTCCAGGATGGGCTATAAAAATAAATGTTTTTTTAAACTAGGAGAGTTGTCTTTTATTGAAATAATTACTGATAAATTAAGCACTATTTTTGACAATATCTTGTTAGTTGCTAAAGATCCCAAAGAATACATACCACTTGGATATAAAGTAGTTACAGATGTTTTTAAAGAGTCCAGTTCCCTTACTGGCATACATGCTGGACTGCTTTTTTCTTCAACAAAATACAATTTCATAGTTGGATGCGATACACCGCTCATAAAACTAGAACTCATAAAATATCTGGTTTCTACATTAGATAGTAATTATCAAGTTGTGGTGCCAAAAGTTAAGGGATATTTTGAGCCTTTATGTGCAATCTATTCAAAGGATTGTATTCCAATAATAGAGGATATGCTTACGAAAAAGTCTTTTAAAATCAGCAAATTATTTTCAGAAGTTAACACTAGAACAGTAGAAGATTCCATCCTTAAAAAATATGATCCATCACTCCATTCTTTTTTTAATATAAATACAGAAGAAGATTATAAAAAGGCATTAAAAATATATTTCAATGTTATCTGAGTCTTGTTCCTGTCTTTGTATTTCGCCAATAATCCATGCTTTTTCGTTTAATCCATTTAATCTGTTTAGAATATCCTCAACATCCTCTTTTTTAACTATTAGAACCATACCTATGCCACAATTAAATATTGACATCATCTCTTCCCAGGATAAATTAGCCTGTTCTTTGATCCAATGGAAAATTGCTGGTTTTTCAAAACTATAAAAATCAATTTTTGCCTTGACACCCCTTGGAAGGATTCTTGGAATGTTTTCAAAAAAACCGCCACCTGTTATATGGGCCATTCCATTTATCTGAAAATCCCTTATTAAGTTGAGGATTGACCCAACATATATCTTGGTTGGAGTGAGGAGAATATCTCCTAAGGTTCTGGATGTCTCATCTATTTTTTCATCCAGGGAGACAGATTTCTCCCTTATAATCTTTCTTATGAGAGAAAATCCATTGGAGTGTACTCCACTTGAAGCAAGTCCAATTATCACATTTCCCACCCCAATACTTGACCCATCTATGATCTTTGAATCATCCACTACACCAACACAAAAACCTGACAACTCATATTCACCTTTTTTATAAAAACCAGGAAGTTCTGCAGTTTCTCCTCCCAGTAAGGCACATCCACTTTGTTTGCAACCCTCAGAAATACCTTTTATTATATCTTCTGCAATTGATGTATTCAATTCCCCCATTGCTAAATAATCCAAAAAAAACAATGGCTTAGACCCATGAACCACAATATCATTAACATTCATTGCAACAAGATCAATTCCTACAGTATCATGTTTATTCAATTGAAAGGCGAGTTTTAATTTTGTCCCAACTCCGTCAGTGGCAGCTACTAGAACAGGTGACTCAATATTAGAAATATCCAGCTTAAACATACCGCCAAATAGGCCAATATCGCTAAGTACCCCCTTTGTGTGAGTAGATTTTACAACTTCCTTTATCTTTGTAATGAAATTACTGGCCTTCTCAATATCCACTCCAGATTCTTTATATGCCTTACTGAGATCTTTCATTTTCTTCTCCTAGAAAACTTTATAATATGCGAGCAATCTCCTTTAACTAAATTGACAATATATTACCGTTAATGGAATGCAAGAAAATTAAATGAAATCTTCTTAAATAACAAGTTCTTAATCGTCAAGGATTTCTTTTTTTTCTATAGCCGTTGATTTTACCTCATCTAAGAGATCAGATAAAACCTCTTTGACATTATCCCTAACATCTCCAGCTACAATGATCCAGAGCAAATCATCACCTGGTTCAAATTCTCCAGACCTGGGCTCAATGACTATTTTGAAAATACCATTTCTTGACTCATACTTTTTTCTAATTTGTTCTATTTTCTTATTATCGCTTTTAACTAAAAGTTTTTTAACTTTTTTACCATTTCTGGAAATACCCCTAACCACACCATTGTGTATTAAAATCATCCCCACATTATTCTTAAAATTTGACTCCTTTTTAAGGATTGACAAAACTTTTGTAATATCCATTTGTCCTCCAAAAATAAAAAAAGCGACCCCGCATCCATGCATGAGGTCGCTATTATGTATTCCTAACTCTGTCTGTTTAAACTATACACAACCAGTTGGTTTTGGAAGTCCAGCCATCTTACATGCTCCCTTACCAGGACCAGATGGGAACAACTCATAGATCTTCTTCAGTTTGTATCCAGTGACTTTAGAAAGAATACGAACCATTGGAGCAATACCATTCTTCTTATAATAGTCTTGCAAGAAATTAATTACTTTCCAATGATCATCAGTAAGTTCCTTAATACCTTCTGACTCCTTTACGTATTCTACCCATTCTTCACACCAATCATCAAAATTCTGTAAGAAACCATCTTCATCGACTTCAAATTTTTTCCCTTTGAATTCAACTACTTGTGCCATGGATTAAACCTCCTTTTAATTTTTTTCAATTTTCTAAAAATACATTCAGTGATTAGCAAATTAAAGAATTTCTTTAAAAAGAAATATAAATTGTTAACAAATACAAGTCAACCCCTTCTTCCCAAACATCCAAAATGTGATGACACATTAGATATTAAATTAATATTTTGTCAAGGATAAAAAAATAACGATTGTTAATATTTTAATTTTCCACCATCTCTTTTAGGTTATTCCTTGCAAAATCAATAGTTGGATCAATCTCCAGTGCATCTTTTAGGCATTGAGTGGCCTGCTCCTTTTTACCCATCATTTTATAACACATTCCAAGATTAGCCAGATCAATTGCTGAGCCCCTATCTAGGTCAAGGGCTGAGATAAAATCTTTAGCTGCTTCTTCATACATTCCCAATTTAAATTTACAAACTCCCCTCAAATTATAGTAAACTTGATTGTCTTTTACTAAAGCAATTGCCTGGTCTAAAAGGTCTATTGCCTTCTTAAAATCTGATTTTTGAACTAAAATATTTGCCATATAAAAAAGTACCATAGAGCGCTCTTCTTTACCTGGCTGCAGAGGGAGAGAAGCTTCAAAAAGCTCCATAGCCCTTTCCAAATTACCAGTTCTCATTTCCAAAATACCTCTAAAAAATGGAACAAAATATGCCTGCCCATATATTTTTTCCAAAACATCTAGGCCTTGCCTCCCTTCATCCACACCTTCTTCCTCTGCTAATCTTCTTCCAACAAAGAGTCCTACACTTGGATATTTGCTCCTCTCTCTAAATAAAAATCCAGGTACAAAGTTATAATTACAGGGGATGTTTATCTTTGGGTGGGTGGTGTTTATTGAGTATAAATTAAACCCAAGGTCTTTTAATTTTGAGGATAGCCTAATGAGTTCAACATAAAGATCCTGATCACTTATGTCTGGAAGTGTTGAGATATTAATTACATCTCCTTTCATTACCCAGGCAGCTTCATCAATACTTTTAAACTTTCTAAGGCCTGAAGGCTCATATCTGCTATTAGTACAAAAATCACCAGCAAGTTGGGCAACTTCTGTAAGTGCTCTAATAGCTGCTTTGTTAGGAGAAGTCGCAGTACCTGCGGTAAAGACTATTTCACTTTTTTCAGGAAAGGTTGATGGATCATAGGCTAGGGCTCCTATAGTGGGCACTCCTATATTTAAAGAAAAATCTTTTAACCACAACTTTATATTATTTTTTTTAAAACAAGAAATAAGATCTAGGGCAACAGGATCCTTAATAGATTGTAAATCAATAGTTGGAACGATTCTTTCTTCCCTATCTATTATTGCACTAACATGCCTTTCAACAAGCTCACATGCCCCTTGTAAAATAGACTCTTCAAAGGTATTACCTGCAGAGGATCCATTGTACTCATTTAGTTGTTTAAACCAATCTCCTGGAACCATTACATCTTTATTGTCAGAAACCAAATATGCCTTACAAAACTTCCATCTAACAAGGTCTAAAACCTTATGTAGATCTCTTATGTTAAGTGAATCATCTACAGATTTTAAAATCTCCTTATCATCTATTAAGGAAATATCTTTAAATTTTTCTCTAGCTTCAGTCCATGTAAGATGTGAAAAATTTTCATCACGTTCCCAAAAAGAAAAAAAGCTATACCTTTCAACAAGTTCCATAATAGCAGAGGCTTCTGCTTGGGAAGGAGACGCACCCTTTCCCATCTGTTTTTTTGATGGACATATTTTTTTGGCCTCGTCTCCGTATATGGAAAAAAATACAGGGATACCAAGACGACCGGTGTCAATTCTCTTGGTTTCAAGAAGAATATTTCTACCAAACCGCTTTAAAACGCCTTTGACATAACTTACGGTCTCATCAGGCGTTCTGGCTTTATCTAAATCCCTACTATATACCTTTAAACAACTTTTAAGTTTCATTTTATCGCATACCTCTTTTCTACTTAGCTCTAGCCTACTTTAGCCTTAACCTAATTATAGAGCACAAATGTCTTTCTCCCTTATCATTTCCCACTTCTTTAAAACCAATGTATTTCTCATCTATAGTAAAGTGATCTTTGGCTAGTTTGAAAAATTTTTTTGCCTTAAGATGATAATCCTTGGCCAAAATAACAGTGGAATCTTTGTCCATGTGGTTAAGAAAAAATTTAACAAGAGGTCTGTAATGTTCCTGTCTATAAAGAACCTCTGAACCTATAATGTATTTAAATTTTTTGTTCAATCTATCCCTAGTAAAATCGATTTTTTTTACCCTTGCATTCTTAGATAGGTTATTTTTTATTATGTTGATCTGAGATATCATTAAAGAGTCTTCATCAATATCTGAGATTGTCACATCAAAACCAAGTTTAGCAGCAATAAGACCACAAATACCCATGCCAGCACCTATCTCAAGCAAACTATCATCCTTTTGCCTAGGTATTCTATGTAAAACATAACCAAGAAGAATAGACGTAGGCCATATTTTAGCCCAAAAAGGCAGCTCAAGTCTTTGGCCATCTTTAACCTGGTCAGCAAGTTTATCGATATAATCTTCCAAATTCAAAATTTTAACAACTAATAGACGTGTATCCATAATAGCGATTTCTTCAAAATCAATATCAAACTTTTCCTTGATCTTATTTACAAGCTCCTCATAAGACATATCATATATATTGGTCATAAAACTTCCTCCAAATCCAGGCTATCTACCTAGCTTACAAATAGGTGATACAATATTTTCAAAAAAACCTTTGCTGTTATCAAAAGAAAAGGCCAAGCTCAAATATCTGAGCTTGGCCTTTTTAATTGTTTTAAGGCGGCTTCCGGATTCGAACCGGAGAATGGAGGTTTTGCAGACCTCTGCCTTACCACTTGGCTAAGCCGCCTTTTTACTGTTCTTAAAGCGGGTGACGGGACTTGAACCCGCGACTTCAACCTTGGCAAGGTTGCACTCTACCAACTGAGTTACACCCGCTAACTGATCTGATTTATAATAAACCATTAAGGTTATGTCAACATTTTGGTAGCGGGGCCAGGATTTGAACCTGGGACCTTCGGGTTATGAGCCCGACGAGCTACCAGACTGCTCCACCCCGCATCACTTAAACGTCCCCAAGGGGATTTGAACCCCTGTTACCGGCGTGAGAGGCCGGCGTCCTGGGCCGAGCTAGACGATGGGGACCTATTTTTTATGGGTCGTGCAGGATTCGAACCTGCGACTCTCGGCTTAAAAGGCCGATACTCTACCTACTGAGTTAACGACCCAACATTTTTTCTTATAATAATTTTACTTTTTCTTGTCAAATGAAAAAATGTCCTGGCAGCTACCTACTTTCCCACGGATTAGGTTCCGCAGTATCATCGGCGGTGGAGGGCTTAACTTCCGAGTTCGGAATGGGTTCGGGTGTTTCCCCTCCCCTATGGCCACCA
>JAMOQN010000185.1 GCA_027063985.1 Desulfohalobiaceae bacterium | reverse complement strand
TTTGTCTGGCTGTGTGTGGTTGGCTTTATTTCTAGTGGACAAGATCTTTATTAGACGAGTTTATCAAATGAGCAATTTATTTTAATTATAACCCAATTTGACTAACGTATTTTAATAAATGACTATAATCAGCATTGCAAATAGAAAGGGAGGGACTGGAAAGACCACAACTGCGTTAAATCTAGGGGCAGAAGAGGCTGCAAGGGGCAAAAAGACCCTTCTCATAGATTTAGATACACAAGGACACCTCGGATGGGGGCTAGGGTTTAAGGGAGAAAAGGAATTTCCAGTCTATATTCATAAACTATTTGAAGATAAAAATTTTGATTTAAAAGATGCAGTTTATGAAACTCCATTTGAAAATCTCTATTTAGCTCCAGCTGATGTAAATTTTATTAATAACCATCAGGAAAAAATGGAAGTAGATATCTTAAAAAAGAGTTTAAATAAATTTATAAAAGAAAATAATATTGATGTAGTGATAATAGATACGCCCCCAACACTTGATATTTTTATGTTGTCAGCCCTGGTAGCATCTGATGTTGTACTTATTCCTTTTTTGCCCCATTTTCTGGCAGCAGTTGGAGTAAAACAGATGGCAAAACTATTTTACAAGGTAGCTGTTAAGCACAATACAAATTTAAGACTACTTGGACTAGTGCCAGTAATGGTAAATAAAAGAATAGGGATGCACAAAAAAGTTATAGAAGACTTAACCAGGGTCTTTGGCAAAAACAGGATGCTCAGGGGGATAAGGACAAATGTAAAGCTCGCAGAGGCATTTTTGGCTGGTATTCCTGTTAGATATTATGCTCCCAAAAGTGCAGGCGCAATGGATTATTATTTACTCACAGAAGAGATTCATATGTTAATTGGAGAGAAGTAAATTATAAAGGTACAACATAGAGATTCATAACAATAAAATTTAAAGGGAGAGACATATGAAGACTATTCTTTTAGTTGATGATTCTCCAACAATACTTATGAGTGTGGAAAATATTTTAAAAACTGCAGGTTATAAGACTGAAAAGGCAAAAAATGGAAAAGAGGCCCTTGATAAATTAAAAGCCGGCCTAAAGCCTAACCTTATTATCACGGATTTTAATATGCCCATTATGGATGGCCTTACATTTATTAAACATGCCAGAAAACTACCTTCTTGTAGATTTACACCAATCCTTATCTTAACTACAGAATCAGAGCAAAAAAAGAAAATGGAAGCAAAAAAAGCAGGTGCAACAGGATGGTTAGTAAAACCAGTGAAGCCAAATGACCTTCTTAATGTGTTAAAAAAAGTTATGCCTTAGATTTGCAATAACCCAGGTCTGCTTAACCTGGGTTATTATTTTGTTCACTCATTTTGTTTCTCTAATTTTTCAAAGTTGGGCAGCACTGATTTTATCTTGTCTAGAAAACTTTTCATGTTGATGGGTTTTAAAATTACATCACAAAAACCCATCTCTTTTAATTTATCTATTTCCTTTTTAAATGCCATTGCTGTAAAGGCTATTACTGGAATATTTTTAAGTTTTTTATTTTGTTTTATGTGCATGAGGGTTTCATATCCATCCATTTTAGGCATTTGCAAATCTAGAAGGATCAGGTCATAGGATTTTTTTTCAAGAATATCCAGTGCCTCAAGTCCATTTGATGCCTCATCAACGACTACTCCTTTATATTTTTTTAATACCTCTTTTACTAGATATCTATTTGCTATATTGTCCTCTACCAACAATATCCTTATTTTTTCATCCCTTTCTGCTTCGGGTTCTTCCTTTTCCTCCTCTGGTTTTTGAATATCAGCAAAAGAGAGAAAAGAGTCAGTAGTATCCTCTTGTTCTGGCAAGTTTAGAGTTGTTTTATAATCATTTTTTAAGACTATTTTTTGTATTATTGACTCTAAATATGACCTTGTGTCTTTTCCCTTTATAAAAATAGATTTTATATAATCGCTATATTCTTCAATTAACTCTGGTTGTACGTCTGTAGAAGTAATTATTATCACATTGGCAGAGATGTTGTTTTCCTTTAAATATTTTAAAAATTCATAACCATCCATCACAGGCATACTTATGTCCAGAAATATTAAATCAATCTTGTTTTTATTTAACCAGTCTAGGGCTTCTTTACCATTACCAGCCTTTAATATTTTGGCGTTAGGAACAACTTTTTTAAGTAAAGAGTTAAGCTCCTTTACAGTCAATTCATCATCATCTACTATTAAGAATGTGAGCTCTTTATCTGTTTTTATTTTTTCTTCCTTTTGAATTTCTTTTTCTTCATAAATACCTTCTTTTTGATATGCATCCTTAGTTTTTTTATAGACACGTGGAAATATAACAGTAAATGTAGTGCCTACCTCTGGTTTACTTTTAACTAATATATGACCTCCAATTAATTGTAATAATTTCTTTGTAAGGGGTAATCCCAGTCCTGTGCCCTGTATTAATTTTTTTGATTCCACACGACGAAATTCTTCAAATATAGTATCTATTATTTCTTCTTTAATTCCTATACCAGTATCTGTAATATCTATTTTTACATCATTTTGATTTATCTCATTGGCAACTATTTTGATTTTTCCTTTTTCTGTATATTTTACTGCATTGGATAATAAATTTAGCAAGATTTGAATTAATTTGTGTTTATCTGTGAAAAAGTTATCATTTTGAATGTTGTTTTGAATTATCAGTTCAAGGCCTTTATGAGAGCACTGGGGTTTCACTATTTTTTTTACATAATCAAGGATTTCTTTTAATGTAAATTCCTCCACATTGATTTCCATCTTACCTGCTTCTATTTTACTTAAGTCAAGTATATCGTTAATAATACTCATTAGTTGAGTACCACTGGTATATATTAGTTCTATTTTTTCTTTAAGGGATTTATCAGATATATATTCATTTAGGATTAATTCGGATAGCCCTATTATTGAGTTTAAGGGTGTCCTCAATTCATGGGCCATATTGGCTAGGAATTCAGACTTATATTTTTCTACTTCTTTTAATTTTTTATTTATTTCCTCTAATTCAGACTTTTGAGCATGTAATTCTTCTGTTTGAGCCTCTAATTCCTCACTTTGTGCTTGCAGCTCCTTATTTTGTGCCATTAATATCTTATTTTTCTCTGAAAGTTCATTTTTTAACTTCTTGAGATTTTTGCTCGCTTTTATATTCATCATCATAATACCAACTTGAACCATGAGTTTTTCTGTTACATCCAAGAATTCATTGTCAATTTTGTTTAGAGAAAGACACTCCAAGACTCCAATTACGTCTTTTTTATAAGAAATAGGGAAATAGTAAACATAAAGATTGTCAAAAGAAGTATTTAAAGATTGAAAAGAATAACGTTTGTGATATTCACTTATATCTAATATATATGTCTTTTTTATTAAAATAGCATGCCTCCCAATAAATTTATCAAAGGGTATTTTTTTATTATAATAAAATTTATCAGTATTGCTATGTGCATATCTAACAATCAGCTGTTTCTCCTTTTTATCATACAAAAAGGCTGTACCTGAAAAGATTATCCCATGATCAATTAGTACTCTTATGAGCCTGGAAAACAGGTCACCATATGTTTTTACAGGAACAAAATTAGTCAATACCTGGAGAGATATATCACTTAATTTTTTGTCTTTGGATGCATCTTCAGATGATTTTTCGGTTTTAAATAGAAAAAAAAGTAATAAAATTAGTAGAATTAATATAATGAGAAAAATGATATGATACACTCCCTGTATTTTCTGATTAATGAAAACCAGGAGAAGATTAAGTGAAAGTATTATTATAATTGTAGACAAAAAAATTAATGAATTACGGATCCGTTTAACAATATCCATATTATTACCCTTTATCATGTTGATTTTGTCACATATTTTTTTTTTATCCTTTTTTGTTTATTCTAAGATTTCAAAAATTTTTATACCTGGGCATACCTGTTTAAATAAAGGGGCGTATTCTTTTAGGAGTTGCTCAGAAGAACCTAATATTAAATAGCCACCTTTATCTAACATCTTTATAATTCTATCAAATAGTTCTATGTTTTTATTCTCTTTAAAGTAAAAAAATATGTTTCGTGCAAAAATAAAATTATACTGTAAAAGCCCTTGGACTAAAGATTTTAATTTGAAAATATCCCTTACGTAGAAGGAGATATTTTTATCAAAATATGAATGAATTAATTTATATTTGTTCTCTGTTTGATGAAAATATTTTTTTAAATAATTATAAGGGACATTTTTTACTGCATCTTCCCAATAAACTGCCTTTTTGGCTTCTATAATGGCTTCTGGATCTATATCAATTGCATCTATTTGATATTCAAGTTCAGGACATTTGGATTTTCTTTCATTTAATATCATTGCAATAGAATATGGCTCCTCTCCACTAGAACATCCAATAGAAAGTATTTTTATGAACATTGTATTTGAGCGTATCATTTTTTTTACTAGATAATTGAAATAATAAAAATACATTGGATCTCTAAAAAATTCAGTTGTATTAATCAAAAAATATTCCGATAGTATCTTTACTTCTTTGTCTAGATTTTTAATTAAATATTTATAATAATCTTCTAAAGAGACAAAACCCAGAATAGTTGTCCTTTGTCTCAATCTTCTCAAAATGGTATTTATTTTGTAATTATCAAAATCTATATCTACTTTCTCTTTTATAATGGAGATAACCTTTTTTATTAATTCCTCATTCATATGACCATATCTTCTGCTATAGAAATTATATGTGGAATATTGTTTATAATTTCCTTTAAGACAGATATATCTATTTTAATTTGAGAAATAATTTCATCAAATGAAATAAATTCTTTTGTTCTCTTTATATTATCTGTACCAATTAAGAAGCTGGAAATAAGTAAATTAGCAAGCGCAACTATATAGACTATTTTTTTTGCTTTTTTTGCCTTATCGGGATAATGATGATATTCTACAATTTCTAAAATTTTCTCATCTAGATTGAGAGATTCTAAATATAGTCTTCCAATAAATGCATGTGCACAAGAATTTATTGAATTTTCTACAAATGATATTATTTCTACTCTCTTTGTAGATGTGTAGTTTTTAAGTGCATAAAAATCTAATATGATCTTTCCTATATCATGAAATAAACCTCCAATATAGGGAATATTGTCAGTTATTCCTAGATTTTCTGCAATTAATTCGGAGAGAAGTGCTACTGATAGTACATGTATCTTATATTCATAGATATTAATAGAATATGATTGAATATTGTTTTTTATCATATTCTGGATAAGTAGAGCGTTTATAAATTTAAATGTATTTTTTATACCAATGTACGAAATAGCCTGTTTTAATTCTTTTATTTTGTGTCTTGGAGAAATATAAGATGAATTTACAAATTTTAAAAAATTTACAGACACAAAGTCGTCTTTCAACATAATTTGTTCCAGTTTTTCAGGAGTAACATCCTCATTTTTTAGTCGCATTATTTCAAGTATAGTTTTATTTGGCACAGGAAAATAACTTGAAAATTCTTTTATGTCTTTTAATATAGTGTTAATATCATATTCAGGTTCTAATTCCTTTGAATGTGTGACTAAAGAGACAGGCGTTACTTCATATGAAAAATCATTTGTGTAAAAATTAACTACTCGTGACTCGGTCCCTAGACAATCTTCAAATAATATATCAATACCATACTTATTTAAAATATTTTTGCATGCTTTATAATTTTCTTTCCCAATATCACAATGGTCTGATTTTCCAATATTTGCTCCGCCTGCAATAATGGCCTTATAGTCTTTTATATGGCCTGTAAATTTCTTCATTGTTTTGAAAAGATGAACAAGACCTGTATCAGCAAAGGCAGTTAATTTTTCCGTTTTTGCAGTTTTTTTATATTCAGGAAGGAGAATATGTATCGCTCCAACTACGTGAGATTCTTCATGAAAAACAACCACTCCAATACAAGAACCAAGTACTATTTTGATATTTACATCCCTATCTTTTATTACTTCACATTCACCGATATTTAAATATAGTGTTTTCATAAACTTAAATCTTAAGCTATTAGTGGATTAAAATCTACATAAATTTTGAGCAGGTCTTCTTCTATATTTGACTTTATTTTTATTTTAAGAAAATTTGCAGTTATATCAACTATTTTTAAGCCAACACCAGCGCCTAAAATTCCATATTTGTCTTCTGATACAGGTAGGTGGCATACGGATTTAATTCCAGTGATAGGAGAGTTTAACCTGTTGGCTATTAAAATTTTATTAGAAGATGACAAAATCTCAACAGAAATATCTTGTCCAAATCTATATGCATTAGTCAAGAGATTATAGAGGATCATATAAAAAGGTTCTCTCAAACATTTTAAAGATATATCTGAATTGTTAATAAAATTTTCAGGCAGGGTAGGAGTGAAATCAGCTAAATCTAAGATGAGGTCTTTTAACATATCTTTTAAATTCACATTTTCTTGTTTAAAGAAATTTGGATTTTGAGTAAGTAAATAAAAAAAACGCAAGTTTTTTAGCACAGTGAGATAATAGGCCAAATTTTTGGAAAAATAATCTGAAACGCTATCATCCATTTTTAAGGAAATAATTTCTTTGAGGGGTCCAAATAGATTTGCTCCATCGTGGTAGGCCCTTCTTATTAATTTTTCAATCAATGAAATTTCCTTGGCTAATGGGTTATTTTTTGATACGTTTGTCATTAATAGCCCTTTGCGAAATAAAAAAAACAGTTAACTCACCCAGTTGGAATCCTTGACTTATGTTTTAATCCTATATTATAGACGATAAAAATTCAACTGCAAACTCTTAAAAAAGAAAAGAGTGGTGATAAGATGAAGATCTGGGTTGTTGATGATAATCCCTTGCATTCCAGCCTGGTAGAGGCGGTTTTAGCTAAAAAAGGAATTGAATATAAGATTTTCAACTCTGTGAGTGATGTTAAAAACTTTATTTTAAACAAAAATATTGACCCTTTACCTGATGTTATTTTTATTGATCTCCATCTAGATAAAGGGGCAAGGGGAGAGGAGCTCTTAACTTTTTTAAAAAATAAGTTAAAAGGGGAAAAAATTAAATATATAGCCTTCACTGCAGATATTGGAGCTAAAAAAGAACTTTTGAAATTAGGTTTTGATGATGTTATTTATAAACCCATTACCATTGAAAAGTTAGAACTTTTAATTGGAGATATCATGCATGGAATTTAAAAGGACCTTAAATCTTTTAAATGAGGTGTTTACAGATATAGTTGTTGTAATGACTCAAATAGTCAACCTCGCAGATGAGCAAATAAAAAATATAGAAGCATCATCTAAAGTTATAGATGAAAATGTAGAAGAATTTTTAAATGATATTGAAAGGAATATTAAAGAAATTGGAGAAGCATTGACAAAAAAGTTGGTTAAAATTGATATTGAGCGATTAAAATTAGATATTGAAGATTCTACAAAGACATTTATGGATATTACAAGTGATCTGGAAATATTATCATTAAATACTATATGCCAGACTAAGAATTTGGGTAAAAAAAAGGCCATTATATCTTATATTAGTCATGAGATAAAAAAGGATTCAGATAAGGCAAATGTTATTCTTAGAAAAATAAAAGAGTATTTTCAAAATATATACGAAAGTGTAAGAAGTATTACTGTTTTTTTTGACTCGTTAAAAAATATACAAATGAGGGACAAGGAAATAGATATAGAGTCCATTGGAAATCTTCAAATTAGTTCAAATGTAGCAAAAATTATGGAATATTCCCAGTTTCACGATATCTTCAGGCAACAACTGGAAAAAATAGAGGCTATTTATTCTACTATAGATTGGAATAATGATGGATTGTTTGAAAAGGGTCAGAAATTGAAGTTTTATGAATCTGTAATTCCTCTTTTAAAAGAAATGGAAATGGATATTTCAAATACATTAGAGGAGATATTAGAGGCAATAAAGGATTATTTATATGATGTGAATACAGATATTCAAAATATGTTCTCTAAAGTTGGATTGGTAGATTATTTTTACAGATCAATGGATAAAAAGAGGGGGCAACTTTTAGATTATCTAAATGAATTAAAAATAAAAATTGACGCCCTGCAAGAGGGAACAGAGAGTATTTCAAAAGAGATTAACGAGTTATTGAGATTTAGAAAACATTTTTTTAATTTAACCATTGCAACCAAAATTGAGGTTAATAGACTTGGGGTCAATTCCCTGCAAAATTTAGTAACTTCAATGAATGATACATATAATAATCTGCTTGCTTTAATAAAAAAAATATTAGATACTGTAAATGTGTGGAAAGAAATTTCTGAGGATTTATCAATAACTATTCAAGAAAGTCATAATACTATTTTTGCAGGACAAAATAAAAGCATAGATATAGGTTTAAATAAAATGCGTGATGTAAATGACAAAGTGGAGAATGAGCTCAATGGAATAAAAAAATTACTTGTTGAAAAAGATTATATTAATAGAGTAAAAGGGTATAAAAAGCAAATTATGAGGAGTTTTGAGGAAATGATTTCTTCTTTTGAGATGGGTTATGAAAAGATTAGAGAGAATCTAAATGAAAATGACATGGTTTCAGAGGATTTTAGGGCAGGATATGAATCTATAGATGTGGAAAAGATAAAGGCAGGAGAAGAAGATTTGTCTTCAATTGAACTTTTTTAAATATTAAGGGAAAATTTATGGATAGAAAATCAGCACTTTCATATATAAGTTCACAATTTGGCCTGTCAGGGGAAAAGGCCCTTAAGATAGTCAAGATAACAGAAGCGTCAATAAATAGCCTACTTGATAAATCTAAGGAAGCATTATTAAAAGGTGATAAAGAGACATTGGCTTATACTATGCACACCCTAAAGACCAATTTTGCAAACCTTGGTCTCAAGGAACTCTTTGAAAAGGCAAAGGATATAGAATCGAAACTTAAACAAGGTGAAGATATTGATATTCAAGAGGCATTTTCTGAGATTTTATCTCTATGGAATAAGATAAAATTGTAAGGGAGTTTTATGCTTCAAAAGATGTCCCAAAATGATTGATTTA
>JAMOQN010000184.1 GCA_027063985.1 Desulfohalobiaceae bacterium | reverse complement strand
AAGCAGGCCAGGTCTCCTGACTCTCCCCACCCTCATCGCCTTCCCATCAGGCAGCCCGCATTTGAACCAACCTGACAGTGGCTCTTTGATGAGGGCCTCTGTTCGGGGATCACAGTTGCGGGGCAGTAGTGGATTTTCACCACTTTCCCTTAACCTGCTTTTTGTTAATCCATAACCAAATTTTTTTTCTTTGACTTGGACTTTTTTGCTTTTTTTTTGACTTTTTTTGCTTTATTTAAAAAATTTTATTCTTTTCCACTTTCACTGCTTGTTTCTTTACCTAATGCAGGAAGATATCTATCATTGTATATCCTTATAGCAAGATATCCTGGCATTTTTTCCTGCTCATCCTTTTTTGGATCCACAATCTGTTTTTTAAATAAAGAGGAATATACCTTTCTGTCATAAGAATATCCCTTCATTGTATAATCAAAACAGGCTGAACAACCTGATATAAAAAAAATTGCCAGCAAAACAATCAATTTTTTCATTTTTTATTCCCTTTTAAGGTTTTTTTTATCTTTTCTTCTAACAATGCAAGATGTTTATCCTTTTTTAGACGGGGATCCATGTCAAAGGATTTTTTATACATCTTATAAGCCATCTCCCACCTGCCCATTACCTCATACAACACACCCAGGTTATAATAGACCACCGGGGTTGGATATAATTTCTTTAACAAGACAAATGCATTTTTCTCTTCTCCTAATAACATATAGGAAAAGGCAAGATTATTTATTGCCTTTTTATTAGCAGGATCAATTGCAAGGGCCTTTAAAAAGCACTCTTTGGCCTTTTTTATTTTTTTTAAAATCAAGAGATTGTATCCCAGATTATTATAAAATTCTGGCCTGGCTGGATTTAAAGAAATTGCTTGTTCATACATCTTTGTAGCCTGGTTATGTCTTTTTTCCAGGTCATATAAAAGACCTAGCTGATTATATGCCCTTGCACATTGTTTATTTAGAGATAAAACCTTCAAAAAAGACCTTTCTGCATCTTTATATTTATGTAATTTGCTCTCACAAAGTCCTATTAAATAAAAGACTTCAGGGTCTTTTTCATGAGAACTTGATAATTTTTTTAGATTATTAAGTGCTATTTCATAATATCCTTTTTGTATTAATTTTTTTGAAAGGTCCAGATAATTTGGTTTGAGTTGCTCCTTTTTCTGGATTATATTTAATTCTTCTGGCTTTTTTATCTCTAAACCAAGAGATTCTTTTTTTGTGCCACATGCACTCATAAACACAATCCATATGAGCAACAAAAAAGAGCATAATAAATATCTGTTATTCAATTATTACCTCCCTGAAAACAAACTTGTTATTTTTACAATAGTAGGTCCCATTACAATCAACATATATGCAGGTAGTATTAGCAATACAGTAACAAATGTGATCTTTACAGAGAGTTTTGCACTCTTTTCCTTTGCCTTTTGAAGGCGTTCTGTCCTCAATGATTCAGCGAATATCCTGAGAGAAGAAGCAACATCTGTTCCCAGTTTAAAGGATTGGAGCAATACCTGGACAACACTATTTAGATTTTTTTCACCATTTCTCTCTGCTAAACTTTTGAGTACTTCCATCCTGGGGAGTCCACTTTGCACCTCAAGATAATACTGGGAAAATTCTTTTGACAGAACAGGTGCTATTTTTGCCAATTCACTGCTCACCCTTAAAAATGCCATATCAAAGCTTAAGCCCGCCTCCATGCATATAAGTAGCAGGTCAATTACATCTGGTAGTTCTTTGAAGATTTGATTGTGCCTTGACTTTATCCTGTATCTCAATACAAATTCTGGAATATAATAGCCAGCTCCTATGAAAAAGAATATATAAATTATATTCATTCCTATATTGTCAGAAAAAATCGCTAAAGAAATATAGATAAGCCCTAAAAAAATACCAAATCCCAGCTTTATACCGAAAAAAATTGAGAGTGCATCTAACTCCCTAAAACCTGCGGCAGATAACATTTTTTCATATTTTTCTACCTCTTTTTTTTCTGTAGGACGTATTTTTTGACCAAGTAATAGAAAAAATCTAAAAAGATTTTCTTTTATTGGATTGGCTTTTTTTTGAGAAAAATCAGGTAAAGACGGAGATATTTTTTTTATAAGTATGTGTTTTCCATACCATTGTTCAATTAAAAAATAGAGATAGAGCACAATAGAACTCACCACAAAAAATACTGTAAATTCTATAAGATAAATATCTATCACATCTCTATCCTTGTTAATTTTCTCATTATATAAAGACCCAATCCATCTAAAATTATTGCAGTTATAAGGAATTTTTTCCCAAGTGGAGTACTCCATAAAAGGGTTATATAACCAGGGTTTACTATCCCTGTTATTAAGGCAAAAAACAGGGGAATAGATGCAATCACTATTGCAGATGTTTTACCTTCAGCAGTAAGCGCATTTACCTCCATCTTTAATTCAACCCTTTGCCTTATGGTATTTGACAAATTTTCCAGTATATCCGTGAGATTTCCTCCTGCTTCTCGTTGAATAATAAAGGCCGTGCAAAGCATCTTTATATCTGCAAGCCTGATAAACCTCTGTTCAAGATTTCTCATTGCATTGTCAAAGGGTATGCCCATTGCGATTTCTTCATATACAAGCCTGATTTCCTGTCCAAGGGGAGGGGAAAAATTATTGCCCACATTTCTCAAGGCATTATCCACAGATTGCCCAGCCTTTAGGGCTCGCACTATCATATCTATTGCCTCAGGCAGTTGATCTAATACTGCCTGTTCTCGACGATTCCTTAGAATTCTCAAATAAAATACCGGGATAAAAGACCCGAATAATACAAGGAAAAAGGAAACAAAAATATTTATGCCTAATAACATACAGGGAATAAAAAACAAAGAACCACAACCTAGGCAAATGAGTAAAAAGGTTTCTGGCGAGATATCCAGTCCAGCAGATATAATCAGGGATTGTAATTCATCTAATTTAAACCTTCCTTTTAAATTGAATTTTTTTTCTTTATCTGCAGATGGCTGTCTGGCTGGTGGTATATTAATCCTCTTTAATAACTTCCTTTTTTTATATTCCTTCCATTCATTATAAATAATAAACAAAGACATAAAAAATATAAAAAGCAAGAACATCACAATAATTTCATATAATAACATAACACTAATTTACCCTGTATTTAAAATTAAATATTTTTTCAGGCAACTCTATTCCCATACTCTTTATATGGTCAGCAAAAATGGACTTCTTACCAGTTGATTTAAATTCTCCAAATATCTTGCCCTCATCATTCACTCCCAGTTGGTCAAAGACAAATACATCCTGGATCTGTATTTGATTGTGTTTATAACCCAATAATTCACAAATAGATACGATCTTCCTGGTTCCATCAGGCAGCCTTGCAAGTTGGACTATGACATTAATAGCGCTACCAATTAATAGTTTCATTGCATTGTCAGAAAAGGAAGTGGTTGCCATGCTGAGCATCACCTCCATTCTGGATAGGGCATCTTTTGGTGAATTTGCATGGATAGTGGACATTGAGCCTGGGTGCCCTGTATTCATTGCCTGTAGCATATCCATTACTTCTTCTCCCCTTACCTCGCCTACGATTATCCTATCAGGTCTCATTCTAAGGCTATTTCGCACAAGGTCCCTGAGTGTAATCTCCCCCTTACCCTCTATATTTGGTGGACGGGATTCTAATCTAACCACATGGGGTTGTTGAAGTTTTAGCTCTGCACTGTCCTCAATTGTAATAATCCTTTCATTTTCATTGATATATCTGGCCAAAATATTTAACAATGTGGTCTTTCCAGCTCCTGTTCCACCTGAAATCAAAATATTTAACTTTGATTTAACAGCAGCCTCTAAATAAGTACACATCTCCTGGGTCAGACTATGGGTGGATAAAAGTTGTTCCATTGTAATAGATACCCTCCCGAATTTTCTAATAGACAATATTGGCCCGTCCAGAGACAGAGGGGGAATAACTACGTTCACCCTGGAACCATCGTCCAGTCTTGCATCCACCATGGGAGAAGATTCATCAACTCGTCTCCCTATCTTTGATACTATCTTGTCTATTATTTGCATTAAATGGTCATTGTCTCTAAAACGTATATTTGTTAAATAAAGCATCCCACCTCTTTCCACATAGACCTTTGAATAACCATTAACCAGGATATCCTGAACTGAATCATCCTGCATAAGGGGTTCAATAGGCCCAAGACCCATAATCTCATTTAATAAATCAGAGATTAAAAGGGCCCTCTCCTTTTGATTTAATGGAAGCCTTTCTTGCAAAGATATCTCATATAGGGTATCTCTTATAAGATTAGCAAGCTGATCTTTTGGCATCTGTGATATAGAAGAGAGACGTAGCTTTTTTACCAGCTCAAAATGGACCTTTGTCTTTATGATATTGTACTTTTTTTCATCTAAAGTGGTATCTCTATTATCTGATACATATAAAGAAAAAATTTTGCCTTTATTTTTATTCTCAGCCAAAGCCATAATCACTTCCTCTTAATAAAGAATTTAGTTATTATATCTTTTATGTTTTTTTGTTTTTTAACAGGAAACATATTGGTTATATCAATGGCAATATTTTTTATGTCTTTATTGACTCTTTTATCAGGAAAAATAGCATTTAATAGATTACCTGAATTTATAGCACTAATTATGGTTTTATAATCATTTCTTATTTTATAGATTATTTCCTGCCCCAGGACACTGGATATATCTTTATGAGAAATTTCATCACTTTCTACATATCTATTTAATACTATGCGAACTTTATCTTTTATTCCCATTTCCTCAAATAAAAAAATGAGTTTTTCAACGCTTTTAATAATTGGAACAGATTGTTGAACCAGGACCAATAATATATCACTCTTATCAATAACAGAAATTGTCCTTTCAGAAAAATCATGGGGTAGGTCAACAATTATATAATCCATATAATTTTTTAAAACCTTTAGCATATCATCAACATCTTCAGGACTTAAATCTTGCAAATCAACTTTTTCCTCAGGCACTGATAGAAAATAAAATCCCCTTTTATGACGGGTTAAAGAAGAAAATAAGAGTTCTTCATCCATTCTTGGAAGGTCTTTTATAAGGTCAAAGGGGCTGTATTCGCACATGGAGTTTAAAAATACAGACAGGTCGCTCATGTAAAAATTTAAGTCCAGTAAAACAACATTGTCTTCAGTAAGGGTATAGATATGGTCAGCAAGATTAGTGGCAATTGTTGTAACACCCTGACCGCCTTTTATACTAAAAACACTAATTATTTCTCCCTTTTCTTCTATATTTTTAAACCTTGCTATGGATTCTTTTAAAATGGACAGGAGGTTCCCGTTAATAGATGAAAATTCAATAAAATCTGATATGCCAGAGCGAAGGCCCTTTAACAGGATATCTGGATCTTTGTTTTGCCCAATTAAAAAGATCATGGTTGAACCATATCTTTTTTTTACATATCTGATAAAATCAAAACATGCGTCTTTATTATCCTCTAGTTCCACAAAAACCATATCTGGTCTTTTTTGTTTTAACCCTTTATATGCCTCACTATAAGAATTATAGTTTTCGTTAATATCAACCAGTGTAATTAAATTTTTCTTTAAATTATCTTTTAATTGCTCACTGCCAATAACTATGGCTCTATATTTAGCTCCCATGATGTTTGGTCCTTAAAATTTTTATTATCTTGAAAATCCTATTTGTCCTAAATATTTTGGAGGATTAAATTCAATTGCATTTGCCAGAAAAAATGCAAGGTCGTTAATGTCCTGAGATATTAAGTCTCCTGGCAATCCAACTACTTCTCCTTTATTTAAAGGTCTCACCAGATGAGGAGTCACTACTACCACAAGCTCTGTCTCCTCCCTTGAAAACTGCTTTTGGGTAAATAGGGTTCCCAAAAAAGGAACATCACCTAATAAAGGGACCTTTCTTGTGGCAATATGGGATTTTTCTTTTAAAAGTCCTGCAATAACAAAGGTCTGACCATCCTTTAATTGGAGGGTAGTTTTTACCCTTCTGGTAGTAATTCCAGGCACAGACACGCCTCCTGAGGATGTTCCAAGTCCCCAATCAGGTCCACTTACCTCGGGTTCTACATCTAAGGTGATGGTATCTTTTCTAATAACATAGGGGGTAAATCTTAAGATTATGCCATATTTTTTCCAATCTATGGTGGTAGAGCCATCTGCATCAGTAACTGGCACGGGGATTTCTCCGCCAACAGTAAAGGTGGCCTCCTGTCCACTCATGGTGATAAGGGTTGGAGATGCCAGCAATCTCGCCAGCCCCTGCCCCTTTAATAGACTTAAAATAGCAAGGCTATTTCCTTTAAGGGAATGGACTAATACATTCATTGCATCTCCAAAAGGGGAGGCTATACTGAATTTACCAGTTACAGAAGATCCCATGGAATAACTTGCAGAACTGTCTGTACTTTGTGCAAAGGCCTTATCAGTGCCAAGGTCAGCTGATGCACCTCCTATATTGGATATGCCAATTGTCCACCATTTGGAATTATTTAAGAAATTAAGCCCCATTTCTTTTATGCCTGAGCGAGATACCTCTGCAATCTTTACATCCAGTTGCACCTGAAAATACCCTTTTAATACGATCAAATTATTTTTTATTGCCACGGTAAACTCAACATTTTCTCCTAGTTGACCTCCCTCACCTCCTGTTCCCACCGTGGATCCCTCACCTGTAGAAATATTTATGGTTGTAGAACTTTTACCGGTTTTTTCCTCTTCTGTCTCTTTTTTCTTTTCTTCTTTTTTAAAATAAGCTCCTACGATTTGAATAACCCTGTGCATATCTTCTACAGAAGTGACATATCCTTCTAAGAGCAATTCTGAGCCTGCTGGAATAAGCTGTACATGAGATTCTGGTACCAATTTTTTAATAAGGGATTCTACTTCCTGTAGCATTGCTGGATCTATTTCCACCTTAAGATTATATAGAGAAGGAAATTTTTTGCCTTTATACCATATAATCAGGTCAGTAATCCCTGGAGTTCTACCTTTTATCAAGATTTCCTTTTCAGAAATGGCCCTTGCCAGGGCGATCTTCATATCCCCCACACATACCCTTGCAACAGGGGAATCTAAGGTTATTAAAAAGGTCTTTCCCAGATATATCTTTATTTTTTCTGCACTCCTGGTCTGTATTGATATAGAAGATGCATATGTTAGATTGGAGATAAACAAAGAGAGTATCAAGATAGATTTTATTCTATTTTTCACCATTTAAACTCCCGTGATTTTTACTTGTAAATTACCACCCTTTTAATGAAAAATCAGGCACTGTGGTTATACCTATGATGACTTCTACATTAAATCCTTTATCCACCAGCACTTCATACTCTTCATATCCTCCTTCTCTATAACTAATAATTACATTGGTACCTCCTTCATTTTTTCCAACTAATCTTATGTGATGAGAGTCTAATACAACAAAATCCACTATTTTATTTTCTCCAACTGCCACTGAGGAAATTTCCTTTTTTGTAAATAGTTCAAAACTCCTGAATAGTTTGATTTTTATGGTTTTTCCATTAAAGGAATCATGGTCTATGGCCCAGAGAATATTTGGAGAAAACAAGGAGAGCACAAGGAATAAAATTAAGAATTTTATCTTCTTCATATCTATCCCCTTACTTGATTATTGGCTGGGAATAAACTTTTGTTCCCTTTATTACTGTTATCTGGCTATAAATCCTTTTTTCTGAAAGCAGGTCAGACAAAAAGCACCTTTTTGTGGCAACCATTGTTTTATCTTCTGGGTTTCTTAAAACCAGTCTAAGTAGTCCTTTATTGCTTCCATCTGCTGCAACGCTCAAAACAGGCACATCTTTAGCTGGAATTAATAGCGTGACCATTGAAATTTTCGGCTGTCCAAACCTTTGGGACATTATAGGCGTATCAATGGCCAGGACAATTACGTCCTGCAAAAGAACCCTTGAGCTTATTCTATATTCAGTAACCATTCCTTTGGCGCCAGGGGTGATACCTCCAGATGAGGCGAATTTACTAAATGGGCAGGTAATAACTACATCCACATGATCTCCTGGCTTCAAAAATCCACACATCCCATCTTCTTGTTTAACTTTTATGGTTATTGCCCTCATGTTAGGAGGAATATTTTTAGCGAGGTCTTTTTTTATTATTAAAGGTGTCTTTATGATTTCAGGACCAGTTATGGGAGTATAAGTAGAAGCAAGCTGGGTAACCTGATTATTTTTGCCCTCTTTAGTGTCGGTTTTTTTATCTCTATTGCTCAAGATCAATGATATTTTTGCAGACTTCATTGTAGAGTATAATTTCAAGGCATCTTCTGGTTTCATTATAAGGTAAACAGTCTCTTTATTTCGTCTTGAGTATTTCTCTTTTCCTCTGCCTTTAATTTCATATACAAGGATATTTTTTAATATAATTCTGGAGATACTTGCCATGTTTACATCAGGGAGATTGGAAGTAGCCAGAACATCCACTTTATCTCCTTTTTTTAATTTACTCAGTATCTGGACATCATCTAGTGTCAATGCCACAAGTTTTTTACCAGCAGGGATCTTGATATGTTGAACAGGTTTGGCCTGGGTCTTTACTACTTTTTTTTGTTTTACTGGTTTTGTTTTATGGTGAAAGATCTTTTGACCAACTATTACTGCAGCTAAGACTCCTGAAAATATAGCTATAATAACAGCCAAAAAAATCCTAATTTTTCGCATAATCTTAAAATCCTCTAAGTATTTGAATGAATTCCTTCTTTAAATAACTATGGAAATACCATGGTTGCCCTGGTTTTAATGGTCTGTGGAACAAGAGACTCAGTAAAAGGCCCCATGAGTGCTTTATATTTATAAGTTGCTGTAACTGTTATCCTGCGTGGGGATGGTGAGTCCTTTACTTCTGCCTTGAGCACTTGCAATGAATCCCAAAAATTATTATTTACTATATCTTTAGCCAACTCTTCTGGATTTTCTTCTTCTTCTGCCTTTATTCCAGCCCTTGCCCCTGCAGAGACTGCATTTGTAAGCTGAATCCAGTTAGTAAAATACCATCC
>JAMOQN010000183.1 GCA_027063985.1 Desulfohalobiaceae bacterium | reverse complement strand
TGGTCACATATTGAAAAATTCAAGAAGGGAAAGCTTACAAATAAAGAAGTTTTTGATGATATGGGACATGGCTGCATATGTAGGAATGAGGTGGATACCTTGGACTTTTCTTCAACTTACGTAATTGGTCCTAAAAGAAATCTATTATCCAATTATCCCGTTGAATTTATTGCCCCTGGTGGAGATATGATGTTAACTGGCGCAATTGGACTGGTCCATGGATACCAACTCAGTCATTTGAATTAACATCAATAAGTCACGGTTTTTCGTTGAGTAGTTTTCCCTTGATAGGTATGACATTTAATGATACCAACTCCCCATGCATGGACACATATCAATCATTCAAGAAATACTTATATATTTTGTCCCAGTCCTAATAGCCATAACCTTTCATGAGGTAGCCCATGGTTATGTGGCTTATATTTTAGGCGATCCAACCGCCAAAAGGGCGGGGAGGCTCTCCTTAAATCCAATAAGACACCTAGATCCCATTGGTGCTATAGCCCTGCTTATAGTTAAAGTTGGATGGGCTAAGCCAGTGCCAATAAATCCCATGTATTTTAAAAAGCCTCGTAGAGATCTGTTTTTGGTTTCCTTTGCCGGGCCATTTAGCAATTTCCTTCTTGCTGTTTTGTTTTCTTTTATAATCAAACTAATACTCTATTTCTTTGGGGGAGTGAGTAGCGGTTTTTATGTCCGCTTTTTTTCTGTTTTAATTGACATCTTATCGGCTGGTGTAATTGTAAATATAGGGCTTGGCCTGTTTAATTTAATTCCTATTCCTCCTTTAGATGGCAGTAATATGGTGATGTCTATCCTGCCAAAGGAAATGGCAATATCATTTGGCAAGATAGGTAGATATGGTATAATTATCATATTTATTTTGTTTCTAACAGGTATTGTTCAAAAGGCAATTTTGCCAATGCTATATTTTTTGGTTTCAATTTTACTCCCAGGCTAGTATGCTTAAATCATTTTTTTTAAATATTTCTATTTAATTTTGTAAGGAGTTGTGTATGAGCCAGAATTCTCACAGAATAGTATCAGGCATGAGGCCAACAGGTCCACTTCATCTTGGCCACTATTTTGGAGTTATTGACAACTGGATAAAACTTCAAAATACGTATGAATGTTTTTTCTTTGTTGCTGATTGGCATGCACTTACAAGTGAATATTCAGATCCAAAAAAAATAAAAGAATTTACATATGAGCTTGCATTGGATTGGTTTTCTGCTGGTCTTGATCCTGAAAAGTCTGTCTTTTTCATACAATCAGAAGTAAAAGAGCATGCTGAGTTAAATCTCATATTATCAATGTTAACCCCCCTTGGTTGGCTAGAGAGAAATCCAACATATAAAGAGACTAAACAGGAACTCTCTTCTAAAAAAGATGTTAATACATTTGGTTTTCTGGGATATCCAGTTCTTATGAGTGCAGATATTTTGATATACAAAGCAACAGCAGTTCCTGTTGGAGAAGATCAACTGCCTCACTTAGAACTTTGCAGGGAGATAGCAAGGAGATTTAACTATTTGTATGGAAAGACCTTTCCAGAACCCAAGTCCCTGATAACAGAAGCAGCTAGATTGCCTGGACTAGATGGTAGAAAAATGAGCAAGAGCTATGGAAATGCAATCTTTTTAAAAGAGGATTTTGATTCTGTTAGAAAAAAGGTCTTTTCCATGGTGACAGATACAAATAGAAAAAGGC
>JAMOQN010000182.1 GCA_027063985.1 Desulfohalobiaceae bacterium | reverse complement strand
CCAGCAATTGTCAGCGCAATAGGAACTTTAGTCATTATTTATTTTAATCTCTTTATTATCTCTTCTGCTACTTTTACCCCAGAGAGCAACATCCCACCAAAGATGGGTCCCATCCTGTATGAGCCAAAGCAGGCATTTGCAGCCATGCCTGCAACAAAGACACCAGGAAACACCTCTTTTGTGTTATCCAAGGTATGGGCTTCTGCAACGTCTGCCCACATGGATTTCTCCCCTTCAATCTTCCCTGTAGGGGTAAAGAGCCTTACATCGTTTTTTCTAATAAGGGTATTTATCACTTCTAGATCGTGTCCTGTAGCTTCTATCAAGTACTTACACTTTATTACCACTGGATCAACGTGGAGTCCTGCTATTTCAATTGGAGAAGAATTTATAACAATACCAGTTACCCTTTTTTCCCCATCAATAACTCTTAAAACCACATCCTCAACAGAAAAGCAGTTAAATATTTTTGCGCCAGAGAGGGTAGCCTTTGCAGCCAATTGGGTTGTTGCTAAAACTGCGTCAGCAGTATAATATCCCTTTTTAAATTCCTTAGTTGGTATGCCTGCTTCATCTAAAATATGTTTTCCCTCTTCCTGCACTACAATGATGTTCCAGGTTACGCCACCTCCCCACATGCCTCCACCAATGGATAATTTCCTTTCAAATATCGCAACATTAAGTCCTTTTTCTGCCAGTTTCCAGGCAGCTGTAAGTCCAGAAGGTCCAGCCCCAACAATGGCCACATCCAGATCAAGTGAAGATTTGAATTTTTCAAAAAAAGTAGTAGCAATTGCCTCGGTTACAATAGTTTCATCAATAGGCATGTTGAATTCTCCTTTTTTGATAGTTAAATAAAGCTAACGAACATTTTGTCCCAACCAAAGTTAAAAAATGGACTCGGTAGGAAATAAGAGGATGCTGGAGACAGGGTGGGTCCCTGGCATCCTTCCGATTCCCTACGCCAGTATTACCTGGATCAGGTTCCATGGGTGTAATCTCAGCCCCTAAATATTAGGGGCACCCCAATCGGAAGCCCAGGATAATTTTTTTTATGTTAAATAATAGTGACCATCTTTGCAAGACCTAATTTTTTCTTTCCCTATTCATACATTCGGGTACCTTGAAACCGCCCTTTCCTTTTGGGATTCCCTTTGGCCTGATAGATGCTGCAGATATTTTTTTCTCTACGTTTTTAGAACCACATTTTGGACAAATTGGAGTAATTACTTCTTTAGGTAAAATTACAAGCTCAAAGTCCCTTAAACAATTTAAACATCTATATTCATAAATGGGCATGGTGGGCCTCCTCTAATATGATGTGATCTCAAACCTGTTTGGAACATTATACAGATGAGTTTATTTTTTCAAGTTGATTTTTTTCAAAATTTTTTCTTAAATTATGGAAATAACAAAATCACTTAGTAGGAAATAAGATATGTATAAAAACTTTGAGAAAATTTTTATTCCTTCCAAGATATTAAGTTACGGCTATATCCCAAGTGAAGAAGAATGTTACAGGTTTTGGGATGAATATGGAATGATGGAACACATAAAGGACCATAGTAGGATGGTGGCCAAAATAGCCCTGAATATTTCTGTAAAATTAAAAGAAAAGTATCTTTTCGTAGATGAAAACCTTGTATATGTAACAGGCTTACTTCACGATATAGCAAAGACCTATACCATAAAAAACGGGGGCTATCATTCTCAACTTGGAGCAGTGTGGATGTTAGATAGGACCAAAAATTACGCAATAGCCCATGGAATTATGCACCATGTATTTTGGCCTGGTCCAATTGATTTAAAAAAATATTGGCTACCTTTGATTATAGTGTATTCTGACAAAAGGGTAAACCACGACATGATTGTTAGTTTAGAAGAAAGGCAAAGTTATATACTTAAAAGGTATGGTAAGACATATGAAAGGATGCAGCGGATATTGTATTCCTTTAAACAGGCAAGAGAGATAGAAGAAACATTAACCAAAATTATAGGGGGAGATTTAGATGCGTGTATTATTAATAGCAGGGGGATGGTCAGCTGAAAGAGAGGTATCTTTAAATGGAGCAAATTTTATACAAAAAGCCCTTGAAGAGCTTGGATATGAAGTGATTTTTTTTGATCTGGCAAAGGATCTTGAGAAATTGCCAAAAATGGCAAAGGAAGTTGACTTTGCTTTTATAAATCTGCATGGATCACCAGGAGAAGATGGTTTGGTTCAGGCCATGTTGGAAAGGTTTGGTTGTCCTTATCAGGGCTCAGGTCCTGGGCCATCAATGATTGCCTTAAATAAGGTGTGTAGTAAGATAATTTTTGAAGAAAATGAAATAAATACCCCAAAGTGGGAGTTTGTGCCCATTATGCCAGGAAATGATTGGACGCCAAAATTGGACTTTCCTTTGGTAGTAAAGCCAAATACAGGGGGATCTAGCGTTGATATAGAGATGGTTGAAGACATGGATAGTTTAAATAAGGCAATGAAAAGGATTTTGGATCAAAGGGAAGGGGTTTTAATTGAGGAAAGAATAGACGGCATGGAGATTACTTGCGGTGTTTTAGGGGATAGTCCCCTTCCTCCAATATTGATTGAGCCCGGTTCAAAGTCTGATTTTTTCGATTATTACAGTAAATATACCAAAGGGGCTGCAAAGGAGATATGCCCAGCACCTATATCTGAGGATTTGACTAAGAGAATTATGGAATTGGCCTTTAAATGTCATAACATATTAGGGCTTTCTGGGTACAGTAGAACAGATTTTATTGTGCGAGGTGATGAGATCTATGCACTGGAAGTAAATACCCTGCCTGGTATGACTGAAACCAGTCTGCTTCCTCAAGAAGCTGCTGCTGTAGGTATTGACTTTAAGTCACTAATTAAGAGACTAATTGAATTGGGTTTAACCTAGAGGGGAATAGGAGGTAGTATAAATGGAGAACACCTTTTACAAGCATATTTTGGTCATGACTGATTTTAGTGAAGATTCCCTATATGCAGTAAATATTGCTGGAAGTTTAGCAAAGATGTCTGGATGTAAGCTAACAATCCTCCACGTTGCCCATGATGAGAGTCAATTGTCTCTTTATGGTGGACAGGATTATTTAAAAAGGGTGATAGAACAGATAGATAATGAAATAAATGAACAGTTTGAAGGATTAAAAGAAAGGATTCCTGTTTTAAAAGAAATAGAGGTCAGAAAAGTTATTAGAAGGGGAATCCCCTATGTAGAAGGCCTTTTAGAAATAGAAAAGGGTATCTACGATTTGGTGGTCATGGGTTCCCATGGCAGGACCAGCATAAAGAAATTTTTTTATGGAAGTACTGTTGAAAAAGTTGCAAGGCGCTCTCCTGTAAGTGTTCTCATAACGAGAAGACCAAAGAATACACACAAGTAACTGGATTTTTAGTTATACAAAAATTTTAACAATAAAAACGGGGATAAACGCATAAATATTTATGCGTTTATCCCCGTACTTTTACCTGCCCATTTTTTAGCTCAATTTTTTGAAAGATGTTAAAAGTTACGCTAAGCTGCGTATGACATCTCTGTCTTCATCCTTATTTTTTGAAGTAACATTACAAATCCAAATAGGGCTAGGCCTGGAATATACATCATATATTTTAGGTTTGCGGGTAGATGCAAAAGTTGAATTCCTATTGATGGATTAAATAATATAAGAGATGCTGCTAAGAGAAATGGTATTTCATACCACTTATTTTTGGTTAAAAGCCAGCCTTGAAGCACACTGGTAAAGGCAAAGGCTGCAAATACTGCCATGACAAATATTAAAATTCCCAAGCTCCAGCTATTTATATTATGAAGTATAAGGTCTGGATTGAACACAAACATAAAAGGAATTACAGCAGTCCGCATGTCATATAAAAATCCCTGTAAACCAGTTGGAATAGGCTCTGAATCTGCAAGGGCTGCTGCTGCGTAAGATGCAAGACCAACAGGAGGTGTGTCATCTGCTAGGATTCCAAAATAGAAGCAAAAAAGATGGGCTGCCATTAAAGGGATAAAATATCCATATCTACTCCCAACCTCTACTATAACTGGAGCAGTCAAGGAGGCCATAACAATATAGGTGGCAGTTGTTGGGAGTCCCATTCCCAGTAACAGGGATGCAATGGCAGTGATAAGGAGCAAAAGAAAAATATTACCCTGGGCAAGTTGTTCAACAATCTCGGTTATCATGCTCCCTATACCTGTATTTACTAGTCCAACTATGATACCAGCAGATGCGCATGCAAGGGCAACAGAAATCATATTTCTGGATCCACCAACAAACCCATCACCTATTATTTTTAGGCTATTTTTTATTCCAGCAATGAAGATGTTTTGAGAACTGTCCATTTTTCTTACTTTAATTATTTCTTGAACCAGGATAATACCTGTCAATACCAAAATGGATCTAAAGGCAGCCAATTCTGGTGAATGTCTCAGTACAACTAGTTCATATACTAACAGTCCAATAGGAATTAAATAGTGGATTCCATTTTTCAATGTTTCTGAGAAGCTGGGAATTTTTTCAGGGGGAAGTCCTTTCATCCCAAGTTTACTTGCTTCTAGGTGTGTTACAAAAAACAGGGCAAAATATGATACAAAGGCAGGAATTGCTGCTGCCTTTATTACTTCAATATACGGAACATTTACATATTCCGCAATAATGAAGGCTGCAGCTCCCATAACAGGTGGCATAAGCTGTCCATCTGTACTTGCTGCCACTTCTGTTGCAGCAGCCTTGGTTGGTGGATATCCCACACTCTTCATCAGAGGAATTGTGAAAGTACCAGTGGTGACAATATTGGCTATACTAGATCCAGAGACAAGTCCAGTTAATGCACTTGATACAATGGCCGCCTTGGCCGGGCCTCCTTTAAATTTTCCAAGAAGTGAAATGGCAAGGTCAATAAAAAATTTGCCTGCACCAGCCTTTTCCAGCATAGACCCAAGAAGCACAAACAAATAAACAATGGTTGCAGAAACCCCTAGGGGAATTCCATAAATTCCCTCAGTGGATAAGGAGATTTGACTTACATATTTGGATAAGTTGACACCTTTATAGGCAAGTACATCTGGCATGTATGGGCCAAAAAATGCGTACAAAGAAAAAATTATTGCTATGATCGATAGGGCAGGACCTATTGATCTTCGTGTAGCCTCAAGGAGCAAAACAACTGCTAGTAATCCAATTACAATGTCTCGGGTTAAAGGAGCCCCTGCTCTCATGGCAAGTCCATTGTAGTCTAAAACTATGTACAGAGCTGAAAGTGCACCTGCTATTGCAAATATATAGTCAATTAACGGGATTTTATCTGTTACACTCAAAAATTTTAGCCTTTTTTTAGGCTTTTTAAATAGGGGAATGGTCAGAAAAACCAGAGATATTGCAAAAGCAAGGTGGATGGCCCTAACATAGGTGCTGTTCATAATAAGAAAACTTGCAAGGGACAGCTGAAAAATGGCCCAACATATTGCTATTGTGTTAAACAAATATTTTTCAAAGGGTCTAAATTGCCTGAGTTCACCAGTCTCTTCTTTTAGGATCTCTTTAGCTTTTTCTACTCTATCAACCATAACATCCTCTTGTTAATTGATAAAGGAGAGATGATAAATAATAGCCTAAATATATATAAAACTTAACACGCAGAAACGTTCAAATTTTTACGTTTCTGCGTGTTGTTAGCCTCTCCCCTTTGATTTGAGTTTTTTCTATTTTAGGTATTTTAAATATTTCTTTTTGTATTTTTCAGGGATTAATTCTGGTTTTAGGTATTTTATTAACCCAGATTCTTTGTAATATTTAAGTGCTCCCCTGTGGATAGGAGCAGTAAGTCCTTGCAACATGTTTTCTTTGGTCAAAACAGCATAGGCAGGATGTAGTTTTTTGAATTGTTCAAAATTTTCAAATACTTCCTTAGTAATTGCATATACAATTTTAGGACTGATCTTCTTAGATGTTACAAAGGTAGCCTTTACTCCAATGGTGGGTACATCACTTTCATTTACAGCATCGGGATAAAATTTATGTGGGATAATTGATTTTGCATAATATGGATATTTTTTCAGGAGTTTTTCAACAGGCGCTCCAGTAATTGGGACTATCTTTACCTTAATCCTTCCTGCAGTTGCTTCTTTGATGTTGCCGTTTGGATGTCCAACTGTATAAAAGAAGGCATCAATCCTTTCATCCTGCAGAAGTGATGGAGCCTCAACTGCCTTGGCATATTCAGCCTTGATGTCTTTTTTTTCATCCAGGCCAAAAGCAGCAAGCACATCCCTTGAATTTTGTAACTGTCCTGAACCAGGATTTCCTAGATTTACCCTTTTTCCTTTTAGATCTGCAGGGGAATTAATGTTTGCATCAGCCCTTGCAACTAGGGTAATTGATTCTGGATGTATGGAAAATACTGATCTTAAGTTTTTCTGTGGTCCTTTATTTTTCCATTCAGCAAGACCATACCAGGCCTGATACTGCCTATCAGATTGGGCTATACCAAATTCCAAGTCACCTGATAACACTGCATTGATGTTGTATACAGAACCAGCAGTGGATTCAACAGTGACTTTTAAATGATATTGTTTGGACTTTTTGTTTACTATCCTACTAATAGCACCACCTGTTGGGTAATATACCCCTGTAACTCCACCAGTACCAATTGTTACAAACTTGGTTCTGCTAAACCCCATTGGCGTCCAGATCAAAGTGACGCATAATGCTAAAATAATTGATAAAATTTTCTTCATGAGTCCTCCTCCTACAGATTTTAAAATTAATTAAACCAATTAACCCCTACCTTAGTTACTGGAACTAGTGGTAATGATAATAAATGCAATATGGGATAATTGTCAACTATTAGTAAAACAGTGTTTATTGATTAAAAAGATTTTATTAAAGTTTTTTTGATAGGTATTATAATTTTTTAAGGGATTTTTGGTGTTCGTCTCTGGACAGGAAATAGACCCTTATTTTGTGACTTCTAGGGAATTCCCTTTTTAAAATTTTTTTTAGGGTCCTTGTTATTTGATCCCAGGATACACGATTTTCATCTTTATAAAAACCGTCCTCTTTAACTAAAAATTGGTCTTCTGCTATTTTTTCAAACAACACACACCTATTTCTTTTATAGGGAGTTAGTTCCAACTTCTCCCCAATCTGTAATTTCTTTAACCTTGATATGATGTGGGGGATACAACTGTCTTTGTCCAGCACAATTATTCTTTGTCAAAGTAAGTGAGGATGTTATAGTAAAGAATCAGCTATTTTTAAAATTGACAAACTGGTCAAAAGAATTCTTTCAGGTAGTGATGACTTAATCACGAATTCTTTCGTGGAATGGTCATTTCCACCCCTGGGTCCCATTCCATCTATTACTGGAATTTTGCAATTGGAAATAAAATTGGCATCAGATACTCCAGGTCTTATTTGAGATTCCACATTAATTCCAGCATAATTGGCAGCTTCTTTGACCAGTTCATATAAAGGTATATTGGGCTCAGGCTCCATACAAGGTCTTTTAGATGTGACATTAAAATCTGAACTTACCCCTGTGGTTTTATTATTTATACATATTTTTTTTATCTCTTCCATTAATTTGTTTTCATGATGTTGTTTTGAAAATCTGAAATCTACCATCAATGTACATGAGTCAGGAACAGTATTTGGGCCAAGCCCTCCCTCAATTTTGCCAGCATTAGCTGAGATTCCATTTTTTTCGTTATTTAATGCCTCTATTTCTATTATCTTATGGGCCATTTCAAGTATAGCAGATGGTTTGTTGGTAATTTTATAAGCTGCATGGGATGCCTGTCCCTTGGTTTCAATCTTTATGCCTATTTTGCCCTTTCTTCCCACCACAACCTCACCATTTTCTCCCGATCCCTCAAATACAAAAGCATATTTGGCCCTTTTTGCATATGACTCAATTAGATTCTTTGAATGAATTGAGCCTATTTCTTCATCTGAATTTATTAAAAACACTATAGGTAGTTCTTTGAGTAAATCCAGAGAGTCTAAAAACATCAAAGAAAAGAGGGCTACTACGAGCCCTCCTTTCATGTCAAAAACTCCAGGTCCAAAGATTTTTTCACTGTTTTCGTGGAATTTGTTAAATCCAAGATCTTCTGGAAACACCGTGTCAATATGACCCATTAAGAGGATGTAGCCTTCAGTTGAGTTTGATATCAGCAAATTCCTATCTATTTTTTCAATTTTTAATGTTTTTGGCACCTTTTTTGTGAATACATCAATGCACTTATTTATTCCATCTAGGTTGTAGGAATAGGTATTAATTTCTGTAAGTTCTTTTAAAAAAGAAATTAAGTTCCTTTCATTTTTTGAAAAAAATTGCAAAAAATTACTCTTTATACTTGAAAAAGGAAAATTCCCTGTTTTTGTACTCCTTTTCATCTGCATCTGGATATTTTACCTCCTCTCCACTCCACGGCTTTTTAAGGATTATATTCCCATTATCTCTACCAACAATATTTGATCTATGTAGTGGTACTTTACCTCCAGCAGTTGCAATATATCTTGGTATGGCGTCTCCAGAGATATTACCATACATTCCCTCTACAATGTCCTGCCCAACTTCTATGGGAACCCTCAAATGGGCAAATTGTGGATTTCTAAAACTGCAATTAAAAATATAATATGGCCTTACATAGGCTTCTTGAATTACTTCACAAAGCTTCCACATTTTTTCTTTTGAATCATTAACTCCTTTTAAAAGAACTGCCTGATTTAAGACAGCCATTACCCTTTTGGAGATATTTTTAAAGGCCTTTTTGGAAACCGGAGTAATCTCCTGGGGAGTGTTTATTTGAGTAACTACTCGAACTGGTTTTTTGTCATTACTCTCTTCAAGTATGTCTAGTAGCTCATTGTCTATCCTCTGGGGGGTGGTAACAGGAATTCTAGTACCAAGCCTCTTCATTTTTACGTGATCAATTTTATCTAACTCCTCCAAAATCCATTTTATCAATTTATTGGGTAAGATAAATGCATCGCCGCCAGTTATTAATACGTCTCTTATGTTTTCATTTTTTCTGATATAGTCAATTGCTTCTTCATAGGCCTCTTTTTTATAAATCCTGTCCTTTTTTCCTATGTGGGCTATTCTGAGGCAGTGCGTGCAATACATGGCGCACATATTGGTTGATTTAATGGTAAGTACCCTGGGATAAAATTGGTCAATTAACCTTGCAGGGGAATGATCTGCTGCAACAGGGGGAA
>JAMOQN010000181.1 GCA_027063985.1 Desulfohalobiaceae bacterium | reverse complement strand
TCTCAGTGTCCTAGACAGGCAACTTATGACCTTGAACCTGCTAAACTAATAATTGAGAAAGATTTCCTTGATGCAACACATGGTCTTCATATTGGTGATGAGATTTATGTATTTACCTGGTTACATCAGGGGGATAGAAATGTCCTAAAATGTCATCCCAGGGGTAATATAACCATACCAAAGAAGGGAGTTTTTGCAACAAGGTCACCTGATAGACCAAACCCAATTGGCCTGCACAGGGTAAGGATACTTAATATCCATGACAATGTTTTTACAATTCATCCAATAGAAGTAATAGATAATACCCCTGTTATTGACATAAAGATTGTCTCCTATGAAAGATATAAGATTAATTTTGGACCTTATATTGATACGGTAGTTGCAGAGGAGATAAAAAAGACAGGAAAGAGGGCATGGATAAGAGGGCTTATATCTGGGGTCAATGGAAATATCAGCGCACTAGATAGTGAAAGACGCATGGTTATTACAAATAGCGGTGTAAACAAGGGAATGATTGAACCAGGTGATCTGGCAGTTTATGATATATCAAAAGATAAATTGCTTTCAGGCAGTCCTTCATCTGAATACAGGATGCATATTAATATCTACAAAAATCAAAGCAGGGCAAGGGCTATTTTGCACACACATCCATTAAATGTAATTTTGGCATCCGATAGGTTTGATAATTTTCTGGAAAAAATAGATGTATTTGAAAAGGAGATTTTTTTAGAAAAAATTGGATTTGTTGACCCAATAAAACCAGGCTCTATTGAGCTTGCAGATGCAGTTGGCAAAATATCCATTAAAAAACAGATGATAGTCTTAAAAAAACATGGGTTAATTGTCTTTGGTGAAAATTTGAAAGAGTGTCTTTCTTTAACTGAGGAGCTGGAAAAACTCGCAGAGATGGCAAATAAATTGGCTTAATTGTATAAAGGAAGCTGCAAAAATATACTTATTTCCCTATACAAAAATTAGAAAATACTCTGTCCAAAATATCTTCAGTAGTTACTTCTCCAGTTATTTCCTTTAGGTGCTTTACACTATTTTCAAGGTGGGAATAGATAAGGTCGATCTCAGGATTATAGGATAATAAATCTAAAATAGCTGTTAGCTCCTTTTTGGCGTGTTTTAACTCTTGTGTCTGTCTTAGATTTGGGACTATTTCATTTGCTGGTGGCTCAATATTATCCCCTATTATTTTTTTTGCAATTGCCTCTATTAATCCATTTATATTTTCTCCAGTCTTTGCGCTAACACATATAACTTCAATACCATTTTGTTTAAAAAAGTCTATTTGTTCTGTTTTATGTCCATCTTTTGGGATATCAATTTTATTTGCAACTGAGATAATCCTGTTTTTTTCTTTTAACGATATAACCTCTTTGACCTCATTGGATAAATTTTTAGAGATATCAAATACAAGCACCATTAGATCAGCTTCTTTTATTAGCTCCAGCCCTTTTTTTACTCCGATTATCTCGATTTCATCTTTAGATTTTCTAATACCAGCAGTGTCAATAATCTTAACTGGTATGCCTTGAATATTTATAGTGTCTTCAATAAAGTCCCTTGTGGTGCCTGGAATTGGTGTGACAATTGCTCTTTCTTTTCCTAAGATGGCATTTAAAATAGAGGATTTTCCAGCATTTACCTCTCCACACAAAACAACTTTAGCTCCTTCAACTAGAGGGGAATATCTTTTGTTGTTTTCAATTAAATAATCTATTTCCT
>JAMOQN010000180.1 GCA_027063985.1 Desulfohalobiaceae bacterium | reverse complement strand
GCAAGGATTTGATAGAGTTTTTGGAGCGCGAGAAGTGGCTTGCCTATACAGAGATAGTAGATTATATGGCCAGGGGAGGTTTTAATAAGGAAGAAAAGGGAAAATTTAAGAAACTAGCATCTCAAATTTTAGAGAAAGGATCTTTTAAGATAGGAGAGGAAGATAGCGAGTATTTGCCAATAATAGATAAATGGGCGGAAAAAGAAATTTTGTTTTATGACCCCCTGGAGCTTAAGGTAACTGGAAACAGTAGAATTTACGAAAAAGGAATGGAGTTGTTGTTTGAGCGGTAATTTTACAATAAGGTCAAGGCAAAGAACTAGGTGCAAATTCCAGGAACAACTTAAAGCCAGCTTTTTTCAAAAGTTCTATTTTAGAACTTAAATTAATTTCTTTTTTTGGGAATAAATAGTAGTTTCTATACATTCTATCCATCCACATGGGTTCATTTCTTGGACTGTATATAAATGTTTTAAGGGGAATTTCTTCATGCTTTGTCCTGGAAATTGTATAAGGCCAAAGACCTTTTACAAATACTCCTAAAGGAATAGGGGATGACTTTGCTATCTCTGCAAGTAAATTAACATCTTTTAATTCTGGAGATAAAACTGCTCCCTTAAATCCCATATCAAATGCCAAATGTAAACCTTCGCTATTTGTTATATTTGAAAATGGTCCAAGCCATGCGCATATAGTATCCAAACAGGTAAGAGATGCATGGAACACTGAATTAAATATAAAAAATTTAATGCCCTTTGACACTAAATTATTAATACATCTTTTCCATCTATCTTCATCTTCTGGCCAGAGAACTGGCTCGATAAATATCCAGGTATCCTTTGGCAAAAATTCAGGATCGAAATCCGGATCAAAGACCCATATACCAGTTGATCTTTTTTTGTGTCTCTTAAGCCTCGATGCATCTCTGTACACAGTGAGATACACAATGGGATGCCTGGACTTCTTAGGAATGATACTTGTGTTTATGGGTCTTAACTCACCTGGATGATATTTATATTTGCCTTTATTATTGGCTATCTTCAACCACTCCCCTCTTAGTTTGTCTATCTCTTCCACCAGTCTAGATTCTTTTCTGTCTATTAAAAACACAGGCTGACCTGCGTGTGTTTTGATATGTAAAGGATATTTTTTTCCTTTTTTAACAAACTTATTAATTTTTATTATGTTGTGGCCTTTTTTATCTTCATAGGAAATTCTTATTCTATCACCTGCCATTAGGTCTATTTTAGGTCTTATGTAACCCTTTCCCTTTGACGTAGAAGTCTTCCCAATCTCATATCCTGATGCAGATTCTCTGTAAGGATCAATAGGATTATATCTTCTATGGGAGAGGAAAAAATAGTGGGTAGTAGGCCTTCCAAGGCTCATTTCAATTAATTCCATTGCCAATTTCTTTGCCTTAGAATCATTTATATTATCTCTTAAAATCTTGTAGGCCTTTGTTATTAAATAGACATAATGGGGACCTTTTTTTCTGCCTTCAATCTTAAAACTCACTACCTGGGGAATCTTCATAAGTATTTTTATTAATACATCCAGGCCCAAATCCCTGCATGAAAAATACTTACCCTTTACATTATTAAATCTGTATGTACGCCGACATGGTTGCACACACTCTCCCCTAAGTCCCATCTTTCCACCAAGCATCCCTGACCAATAACACCTGCCAGACACACCATAACAAAGTGCTCCATGGACAAATACTTCTAGCCCAACATCTCCACAATTTTGAGACAAATATTTTATCTCATCAATTGTGAGTTCCCTTGGCACTACTACACGCTGAACACCAATTTTTTTTAAATAATCAAATGAAGAACCTAACGACACATTGGCAAGGGTTGAGATATGGATTTCAAAATCAAAATTTTTGTGGATTAAATTTAAAAGGCCTACATCCTGAATGATCAATGCATCAGGCTTCACAAACTTATCTAACTCTTTTAAATAGTAATAAATCCTGGGGAGTTCGTCCTCCCGTATAATGGAATTTAAAGCTACATATACTCTGACCCCTTTTAAATGTGCAAATTCCCTGAGGGTAATAAGTTCTTTTATATCAAAATTTGTTGCCTTGGCCCTGGCAGAAAATTCTTTTAATCCAACGTAAACTGCGTCTGCACCCGCTGAGATAGCAGCAAAAAAACACTCTTTGTCACCTGCTGGTGACAAAATTTCAGGCAACTTACCATCCATAATTCAGGCAATATTTGAATAAAAAAGGGGAATTTACATTCCCCTTTCCTTACGCAGGTTGATGGGCACTATCATGCCGTTTTTCAGGAGTAGGTCCTATGCCTAGAAGAATAGAGCCTGCTATATAAATTGAAGAATAAGTACCAACTATTATTCCTATAAAAAGAGAGAGGGCAAAATTAAAGATTACTCCTCCACCTAAAACCAACATGGACAAAACAACCAGCAGTGTTGTTCCAGAAGTAAGTAGTGTCCTGCTAAGTGTTTGATTTATTGAGTCATTTATAATATCAAATAAGGGCTTCTTCTTTTTAGGACCCCTTAAATTTTCTCTTATCCTGTCAAATATCACTATTGTGTCGTTTAAAGAATATCCAATTATAGTCAAAAGGCCTGCAACCACTGTTAAATCAAACTCCCTGTTAAATAAGGAGAAAAATCCAACAGTGATCATAACATCGTGAATAAGGGCCACAACAGCTCCAAGCGCATAATTTAATTTAAGATACCAGCATAAGACCAGGGTAATAATAATAGCAGCAATTATTAAAATTGAAATAGGCATATGAAGGAGCTTTAAAATATATACCCCTGTTGATAGGGCAATAGCCATTATGGCTGCAGTTCCCCACTTTTGTTCAAACCTCCCTGAGATATAAATGGATATCAATAACACTGCGTAAAATAACGCTTCAAGGGCCTTATTTTTTAGCTCTGAACCAATTTTTGGTCCAACCATCTCAAGACGTTGTATTTCAAAAGGTACTTTTAACTTTTTCAGACAATCCGCTACCCGATGTCTAATAATCTCAGGTTGTTCATCTGAGACCCCTGCTCTAAGTAAATATTGATTTAAGTCCTTTTGCCCAAATCTCTGGACCCTTAAACCTTTTAGATGAGCATCTTTTAAAACTTTTTTTATCTCTTTTACATCTAATGGTTGTGAAAATTTGACCTGGATATTGATTCCCCCAGCAAAATCAATCCCGTAATTTAATCCACCCTTAATAATTATGCTTATTATCCCAATCAAAATTAGTGAAACGGACAAAAAAGCAGCCAGCTTTCTCTTGCCCATAAAATCAATATTTGTATCTGGCTTAATCAGCTCTATACCCATGGTTTATGTATCCCCCAACTTCAAGTTTTATAATTTAAAGCTCGCACCCTGCTTTACTTTTTTTAACCACAGGGCGAAAAATATTTTTGAAACATAAATTGCAGTAAACATAGAAGCAAATGTACCAACAGATAGAGTGACAGCAAATCCCCGAACAGGCCCACTACCAAATTGATATAAAATTATTGCAGCGAGTATAGTTGTTAAATTGGCGTCTACAATCGTTAGTGTTGACTTAGAAAATCCTATCTCTACAGCCTTTTGCGCTGAAAGTCCCTTTCTTAGTTCCTCCCTAATTCTCTCAAAAATAAGTACACTGGCATCAACTGCAGTACCAATTAACAGAATAAGTCCTGCAATACCTGGCATTGTCAATGTTGCGCCAAAACCTGCTAACACTGCAATTACCAATATAAGATTTAGGATAAGGAGTGTATCAACTATTAACCCGCCCACACCATAGTAAATTATGGTGAAAATAAAGACCAGCGCACCTCCCACCAATATTGCTGTGAGCCCCTGTCTTATGGATTGCTCTCCTAAAGACGGCCCAACAGATGACTCATGAAGTACATGTACTGGAGCGGGCAGGGAACCAGCCCTTAAAACAATAGCAAGATCATGGGCCTCTTCTAAGGTAAATCTGCCAGTTATTGACGCCCTTCCACCACTTATTTTTTCCCTGATAACTGGTGCTGAATACACCTTGTTATCAAGGATAATAGCCAGCCTTTTATTTACATTTTCTCCAGTTATACGTTCAAAAATCCTGGCACCTTGCCTGTTAAAACTCAAGGTAACATATGGTTGATTAAATTGATCAAAGGCAACAGAGGCATCTGTGATATAATCTCCTGTAAGAACTGCAGTCTTTTTCACTACAATGGGCTCTTTTGCATAAGATCCATCTGGTCTTTTTCTATAGAGATATAAGACCTCATCGTCTATGGGGATATCTCCTTTTTCTATCTGTTCTTTGCTAACCCCATCATCCACAAGTTTAAATTCAAGGTGTGCAGTTTTTTTGATAATATTTATAGCACGCTCGGCATCTTCAATACCTGGGAGTTGTACCTGTATCCTGTAATTTTCTAACTTTCTAATGTCTGGCTCAACAACGCCAAACTGATCAATCCTGTTTCTAATAACCTTTAAGACCTGATCAATAGTTAAATCTTTCAGCTTCTTTTTGTATTCCTCTTTGAGGGTAATTAAATACTTTTTCCTGGTTTTGATGTCCTCAATTTTGAGCACCTTAATTTGTGAATTAAAATACCTCTTAATTATATCATCCACTATTTGAGCCTTATCTCCATCTACTAGATAAAATGAAAGTTGATCTTTCCCTATTACACGAGGACGAATGATTATGGCTCCTTTTTTCCTTGCCTCTGCCCTTATGTCTTCACCTATCTGCTCAAGGGCATTTGATATGGCCTTATCCATGTCAACTCCCAGGACCAAATTGATCCCACCCTGGAGATCCAATCCCAGTTTAACCCTGTTATCAGGTAAAAATTTTGCCAATGTAGATTCTTTGGATATAAAAGAAGGTAGAGCAAATAAAAGACCAAAACCCAAGACTATACACGCAACTACAACTCGCACCTTTAAGTTCCCGAACATTTTCCCCTTCCTCTAATTTTATTTAGATCCTTTTTCTTCTCTCTTGCGATTTGAAGCTAGGGCAGAAATAAAATTTCTGTTAACCTTCACCACTACCTTATTTGCTACCTCCAAGGACAACTCATCTCCATTAATATCCACTATCCGACCATAAAGTCCACCACTTGTTATAACCACATCCCCCTTTCTCAAACTCTCCAACATCTGCCTGTGCTCTTTTGCCTTTTTTTGTTGGGGCCGAATAAGTAAAAAATAAAAAATTGCAAATAAAATTATCAAAGGCATAAAAGCCATAATTGGATTCTGAGCACCAGCTCCACCCTGTGGTTGTGCCATTGCAAAGGCTATAGATTCAAAAAACATAACAACTCCCTTGTTCAAAGGTTAAAAAATTAATTGCCAATAATATTAGTGTATTGGTATATTGGTGTATTAGTGTATTAGTGTATTGGTGTATTGGTGAAAAACCACTAACCACTATACCAATATACCACTAACTACATTTAAAACTTCACACCAGATATCCTATAAAAATAAAGGGTGTCAAGTTTTTACCAGTATTTCTTCCATTTATTGTACTCCTGCTCAAACTTTTTTAGCGCATTTTTTTCTTGATTTGATTTAGCAAGGGATTTTGCCCTACTCAAATATTTATTCATTCTATCCTTATCCCCGCTATATAGAGCTGCGTAGGCATAGTGGATATATCCGTAAAATGGGGATACATATCTTCCCATAATTCGGCCTAATATTGTGTGTATTTCACTATCAAAGGGTACAAATTTTAAAATTTTTTTTAAATCATCAATAGCCAGCCTAGGTCTTTGCTTGTCTCCATATATCCTGGCCCTAAAATAAAGTGCAAAATAATCTTTATTGTTTATTTCTATGGCCCTATTTAGATATTTCAGAGCATAGTCCATTTTCCCCAGTCTAAAATAAAATCTGCCTTTTTCCCTATACCAGAACTCAAGTCTCTTTTCACAATAGTCATTTCCAATTAACTGTTCGGCTTCTTTTATCTTGTTTTTTTTAAGCAAGACAAATGACTTAACTAATTTTCTACAGCACTGATCTTTTAATCTGTGAGCAAGATCCAGGGCCAGATCTGGGTCTATATAGTGAGCTAGCACCAGGGCTTTAACTTTTTCAAACTCTTTATTTGACCTTGTTTTCCTATTTGATGGAAAAAACTTTTGCATATGCTCTAAATAAGATATCCTCTCCTCTATCCCTGGGTGGGTCAAAAAATATGGAGGCACGCTATTTTCACCAGATAAGACCTTTTGCTTTTTTAATTTTAAAAAAGCTTTAACCATTGCAGAAGGAGGATAACCTGCCTTAACAAGATATTGAATGCCCACCTGATCGGCTTCCCTTTCCTGTTTCCTTGTATGTTTTAGCATTGCACTCTGAACCCCTGCAACCGAACCTACTGCAACAGCTTGTCCTACAGAACTTCCCACAAGTGCACCAGCCAATACTCCTACCAGAGAACCTATGGTAAATAATTTCTGCCTTTTTATACTAGCTGCAATATGCCTCTGGGTCACATGGGCAAATTCATGGGACAAAACAGATGCAAGTTCAGCCTCAGAATCCATAAGGGCAATTATGCCAGTGTATACAAATACATGTCCACCAGGTCCAGCAAAGGCATTTATTTGAGAATTGTAAATAACATCAACTGTTATATCAAATGGTTGAGGAGGAAGGACAGATTTGAGTCTATTTGCAACTCCTCTAATATAATTTACAATGTATGGATCGTATACTATTGGAAAATGAGTGGTTATATAGACATAAAATTTTTTACCTAGCTTTGCTTCATCAGATATGGTAAAATCGCCCAATGAGGCAAAAGATATTTTATTTATCCATACTAAAATTATTAAAAAGACAATTATTTTCCTCTTCAATAAAAACCTTCTCCCATATATCTATTTATTCATCATATCCAAAAATTCCCTGTTACTTTTTGTGCCCTTCATCTTATCCAACAAAAACTCCATACTATCTAAAGGACTCATGGTAGCCAATACCTTTCTAAGTATCCACACCCTATTTAACACATCCTTATCTAAAAGGAGTTCCTCTTTTCTGGTCCCAGATCTATTTACATCAATTGCAGGAAATACCCTCTTTTCTGCTAAATAACGATCTAGATAAATTTCCATATTGCCTGTTCCTTTAAATTCTTCAAATATTACCTCATCCATCCTAGAACCAGTATCTATAAGGGCAGTTGCAATAATAGTCAGGCTTCCTCCCTGCTCTATGTTTCTCGCTGCTCCAAAAAAACGCTTTGGTCTCTGGAGTGCATTGGCATCTAAACCACCAGATAAAACCCTGCCTGAAGATGGGGTAATGGCATTATATGCCCTGCCAAGTCTCGTAATACTATCAAGCAATATCACAACGTCATATTTCCTCTCAACTAACCTCTTTGCCTTTTCCAATACCATCTCAGCCACCTGAACATGTCTGTTGGGTGGTTCATCAAAGGTAGAGCTTATAACCTCACCTTTTACTGTACGCTCCATATCCGTTACTTCTTCTGGTCTCTCATCTATAAGTAGCACAATCAAAAAAACCTCGGGGTGATTTACCATAATGGAATTGGCAATTGTCTGGAGTAAAACTGTCTTTCCTGTCCTGGGCGGAGCAACTATTAGTCCCCTTTGGCCCTTGCCAATTGGAGTGAGTAGATCAACTATACGTGCAGAATAATTCTCACCACCATTTTCTATCTTAAATTTTTCATTTGGATAAACAGGTGTTAAATTATCAAATAAAACCAAATTCTTGGAATATTCAGGAGGTCCATATCCCACCTGTTCTACCCTAAGGAGGGCAAAGTATCTCTCTCCCTCTTTAGGGGGTCTTATCTGACCTGATATAACATCCCCCTTTCTCAAACCAAATTTTCTAATTTGAGAAGGAGAAACGTAGATATCATCTGGACCAGGCATATAGTTGTATAAGGGGGACCTCAAAAAACCAAAACCATCAGGAAGTATTTCCAATACCCCTTCTCCATAAATATTACCATATTTTTGAGAATAGGCCTGAAGAATTGCGAAAATCAGTTCCTGTTTTCTGAGGCTACTTGGATTTTCCACGTTATACTGAGATGCAAGTCTCATCAACTCATCCATACTTTTCTTCTTCATCTCAGATAGATTCATCACTTTTGGATTCATATACCTTTCCTCTTAAGATAGTTTTTGAATTGAATAAAATTTCCCTACTGCCATGTTTTATTTAATAAAAGAACTTTTTAGCTATATAATGGGTGGTTATTTTTGAAGGAATTATTTATTTTGTTTGAATGATGTCTTTAAATATTCTATTGATCTCATCTTTAATGTCTTCTTTATCCCTATTTAGAGAATAAGACAACTCAGTAGTTATTAAAGACATTGCATGCTCCATAAGACGTCTTTCCCCAAAGGACAATTCCTTATCCTGAGATATTAGGATGAGTTCCTTTAAAACATATGCCACATCAACCAAATCACCACTTTTTAATTTCTCTGCATATTCCCTATATCGCCTATTCCAGTTCTGTCCCGCATAACCTTTAAAATCGCTCCAATCTGCCAAATATTTCAACACATTTTGCCCATATTCAGGGTCACAGACACATCTGAGTCCAACATTTTTGGCATTATTTACAGGGATCATCACTGTACCATTGTTGCTTAGAATACGGATAATATAAAAATTAGTCTTAATACCACCAACTTCCTTTTCCATTATACTCTCTACTATTCCAACACCTTGAGCTGGGTATACAACTAATTGATTTTTTTTAAACACTTGTTTAAGCCCCCTTTAAATAAACCCCTATCAAAAAAAATATTACCTCAATATAAAATAGGCCCCCGACAGTGCAGGCAAGTTTACATGAAAACAATTCTTTAGTCCACTATTTTAGATTATATTGGTCAAAGTTTTCTACCCTGAAACCATTAATAAAATTTAGGGCCTTATCCTTACCTTCTAAAAAAAACCGGTAAATGCCTTCAATAGTACCATCCAAAACTCTCTCTATTATCCTTAACTCAATTTTTTTAAAAGGGGACAACACCCATTCAGTTATGGTCATTTTCTCGTCTGGACCTGGTCTTCCAATACCTATTCTTATTCTAAAAAAATCCCTGGTACCAAGGCTATTTATTATAGATTTAATACCATTGTGACCTGCATCTGAACCCCCAAATTTAAGTTTCATTCGTCCCAATAAGATATCAAGGTCATCATGAACAACTATTATATTTTGGGGGAAAATATTAAACTGTCTAACCATCTCCGCTACTGCTATACCACTTCGATTCATAAAAGTAAGGGGCTTTGCTACTATACAACCCGGAAGTATCGGGTCTACCAGTTCAAAGGATTCACAAATTTTGTTTTTGTGCAGACTCCGAACAAAGCCCTCTTTTTTGTCTTTTAGATGGTCAACAAATAAAAATCCAATGTTATGTCTCGTGGTTTCATACTCTGGGCCTGGATTTCCCAGGCCCACTATCAAATATCTTTCTTTCACTTGTTTTTTTAGGACAAAAAATTTTTTGGAGTGGATACATTAGAGGGAAGTTAAATACTAGGCCTCTTCAGCTTCTTCAGATTCTTCCTCTTCTTCAGTGGCTTCCTTCTCTGGTGGCTCAACTCCTAACACAGCAAAATTATCCTCAACATCATCTAATCTAACACCCTCAGGTAGTTTTATATCTTTTACATGGACATTGTCATTGATATCCAGCTCAGACACATCTATTTCAATCTTTTCAGGAATTGCTGTTGGCAGACAAACAACGGGGATGATCTCCCTATACACGTTTAACACACCCCCTCTTTCTTCTCCCTTGGCCTTACCAACAGGAACAATAGGAACCTCAATATACACTTCTTCCGACAGATCCACACCCAAAAAATCCACATGCAATGCAAAATTTTTCACAGGATCCCTTTGAACATCCCAGATCAAGGCATGCCTAGTCTCTTCTTCTCCTCCATTTTTTATCTTTAAGTCAACTATCTTTGTTTTATGTACCTGAGAATACATCTTTTCAAACTGGGATGTTTTAACTGTCAATGGGATATTTTCCCCTTTATTGTTATAAAATATACCAGGGACATATCCCTTGGCCCTGAGCTTTCTGGCTACACCCTTTCCTTTTCCTTCTCTTTTTTCAACTTCCAGAACAAATTCCCCAACCATTTGTATCTCCTTAAAAAAATTTCACTAAATTATGTAAACAATACACTTACAGACGACTCATTGTGTATGTTATTAATAGCCTGAGCAATTAAAGCAGCAACAGAAACTACCTCTATTTTACCGCATTCTCTCGCCTCCTTAGTGAGTGGTATTGTATCTGTCACTATCAACTTTTCAATATTGGATTTTGCAATCCTCTCCACTGCAGGACCTGAGAGAACTGGATGTGAGGCACAGGCTATAACCCTCTTTGCGCCATTTTCAAGCAAAGCATCCACAGCAGTCATAAGAGTGCCTGCTGTATCTACCATATCATCCACAATAATGGCCAGCTTAGATCTTACATCTCCAATAACATGCATGGCCTCGGCCTGATTGGGCTTATCCCTGCGTTTGTCTATTATTGCCAGACCACAGTCAAGCTTCTTGGCAAAGGCCCTTGCCCTCTCCATACCTCCTGCATCTGGGGAAACTACCACCTTTTCTCCATCTAGTTCCTTTAAATATTCAAGAAGCACCTTTGATGCATAGAGATTATCAACTGGGATATCAAAAAAACCCTGAATCTGACCTGCATGAAGATCTATTGTGAGCAACCTGCTGGCCCCTGCAACTGATATAAAATCAGCAACCATCTTTGCACTAATTGGCACACGAGGAATAACCTTTCTGTCCTGCCTGGCATATCCGTAATATGGCACAACAGCAGTAATCCTTTTAGCACTGGCCCTTTTTAAGGCATCTAACATGAGACACAATTCAATAAGATTGTCATTTACAGGCTTGCAGGTGGACTGAATTACAAATACATCGCTACCCCTAACATTGTCCCCTATTTCTATTCGAATCTCACCATCACTAAAAGGCTTGGCTATTCGTGGAGTCAGGGGACAGCCTAAATTCTCTGCTATTGCCTCTGCTAAAGACAAATTTGAATTTCCTGTAACTAATTTCAATGTTCCATTCCTACCCATTGTTACAAAATCTTCCTGAGATTTTTTTTGTTAATAATAAAAACTTAACGGAATCAATATATCTTTTTGGGCGTGATTTTTAGAAGGGAAATTTCTAAGACCCCTTCTTCTCTAGAATTATAACACAGGGGTGGGAGGATTCGAACCTCCGCATCACGGGGCCAAAACCCGTTGCCTTGCCACTTGGCTACACCCCTTTATTGACAAATACTCTCAATCCCCTCTGTTCAAAAAAATTTTTTACCATATTAATTGAATCAAGTCCAGTAAACAATGCCACCATGGCTGATCCACTTCCACTTAACACACAAGCTCTAGCACCCAACATGTAACACCTAGATTTAATTTTTAAAAGATCAGGATAAGTCCCTAGCACCACATCTTCAAAGTCGTTTGACCACCATCTATATCCAAAGTGGGTCATGTTTTTAATCTCAAAAGTATCAATTGTCAAGGAATTGGAATCAAGAGTTTCTCTTTTTTTATCCAGTTCTCTATATGCCCATTTTGTTGAGATACAAATTTGTGGACACAAGACTATTATATATTGTCTATGGAAATTAACTTGTATCTCTTTGATTTTATCTCCTATACCCTGCACAAGTGCTGGTTTTGATTTCAAAAAAAATGGCACATCTGCGCCACACCTTTTGGCAATATCCAACAAAACTTTCTCTTTATGCTCACATTTTAAGTAATTCCCCAAAAACTTCAAAAGGGTAGCAGCATCAGAACTTCCTCCTCCAAGACCACTTCCTATGGGAATATTTTTTTCAAGACTAACATTTAATCCTGGCCAGAGTCCTGTACTTTCTCCAAATAGTACGTAAGCTTTATGGATGATATTGTTATATTCTAACTCTTTTATATTACACTTTAAGTTAAGTCCCTTCTTATCTACCTTCTCAATATAGAGTTTATCATGGGGATTTTTTAAGGGAAGAAAGATACTAACAAGATCGTGGTATCCATCTTCCCTTCTGTCCAAGACCTTAAGGACGATATTTACCTTTGAAGGACAGAGCAATTCTACCATAACCTTTCTACTTCAAAGGAATAGTTCTAAAAATTGTCTGTCCCTTTCTTTTTATAAGAAGTAAAAGCGCTCCTTTTTTCTTGGCATCTTTCTCAATTACTTCATTGAGGTCATTAACTGTATTTAACTCTTTAAAATTCCCTTTTAACAAAATATCATAAACCCTGATATCCGCTTCATCTGCCTTTGAGCCTTCTCTTACATTTAAAACAAGCAATCCTTTATCACTATCCAGATTATATTTATCAACATCCTGCTGAGTTACCTCTCTAACTTTCATACCCAAAATATAGCCAGCCTGGCCTTCTGGAGCCTCCTCCTCAGCCATAGCCATATTTATCTTTCTTTCACCCAACTTGACCCAAAATTCTTTGACCTTACCATTTCTCCACACAGTGATCTTGGCCTTAGAATGGGGTTTCAAAAGTCCTATTTTTCTAGTTAGGTCGTGGGAATCTGAAACAGGTTTATCATTAACAGCAATTATAACATCACCCACCTTAATTCCAGCCTTATCAGCAGGCTCACCTTTTAATACCGATGCAACCAAGGCACCTTTTGGTTCTTTTAGACCAAGGGCCTTTGCTGTATTCATATCCACATCCTGAATGGTAACCCCAAGCCATCCCCGCTTTACTTTTTTATATTTTTTTAGCTGCTCTATCACTTGCTTGGCCATATTGCTTGGAATGGCAAAACCAATACCCTGTCCACTGGCAACTATTGCTGTATTTATACCAATAACTTCGCCCTTTAGATTTAAAAGTGGACCTCCGCTATTTCCTGGATTTATGGAAGCATCTGTTTGCAGAAAGTTATCATATGGCCCTGCACCAATCACCCTGCCTTTGGCACTTATTATACCCGCTGTAACAGTGTGATCCAGACCAAAGGGATTGCCTATGGCAATAACCCAATCACCTGGGCGCATCTTATCAGAATCTCCAAAAGTCAAGTAGGGGAGATCTTCCTTGGTATCGATTTTTAACAAGGCCAGATCTGTCTCTGGATCAGTTCCTATAATTTTTGCTTTAAAAGATTTTTTCCCACCCTTTAATATAACCGTTATCTCATCTGCCTTTGACACAACATGATTATTTGTAACAATATATCCATCTGGAGAAATTAAAAAACCAGAGCCAAGGGCATGTTCTTTTCTCTTTGACTCTGGAATTTCTCCAAAAAATTTTTTAAAAAATTCATTAAATGGGTCGTTTTCACCAAATGGAGAAAAGAATCTTTTGAGTCTCTTGGAGATTTGAACAACTTTTACAGTGCTAATATTAACAACTGCAGGGCTGGCCTTTTCAGCAAGCTCACTAAAACTGGGCAATCTATTACTATCAAAAAAGGCATAAGAAGATGATGCCACAGTCACAAAACATAACGAGATAATAAAACAAATCAATTTTCTCATAACACTTTACCTCCAAATCTTGGTATAACTTTATTCTGAAAAAATAAAAAAACGGTTTATTATTTCAGCATCCTTATCACGTGCACTGATTTTTAATTCCTTAACTTTGCCTTTACATATAAATTTTCCATCTTTTAAAAATACATATCCCCCAGAGACCACCTTAGAATAGGGCATCTGTTCCCTCATCTCTTCGTGGAGAATCCTTTCTGGAAACAAAATTGGGATAACATCTCCTGAAAAATCTTCAAAGATTAGATATTTCATAATAGCCTCCTAACTGTAAACGCATATTTTCCTAGTTAGGTTGCAGGGCTTCATTTATGAGATCAAGGGTCTGTTTTGCATCCTCTTCTTCCAATCGTCTAATGGCAAAACCAGCATGTATAAGGACGTAGTCTCCAACTTTTACTTCTTCATCCATCAAAAGCAATGAAGCCTGAACTGTTCCCTCGCCAACCTTACAATAGACAATCTCATCTTCAATCTTTTCAACCATCAAGGGCACTGCTATACACATACGTATCTCCTTGATTTATATTCTCTTCTAATTTCGCAAATAACTCAAGTAAATCCTTTGCTACAAAATCAGGGCGTTCCTTTTTTAAGTCTTCTATTGAAGTGTTACCTGTTGCCACTGCTCCACTAAAGACACCCGCTCTTTTTGCACACATAATATCTATGGGATGATCGCCTATCATAATAGATTCATGCTTTTTTGTTCCAAGTTTTTTAAGGGCTGTCTCAATATGATTGGGATCAGGTTTTACCCGTAAAACATCTTCCCTTGGCAAAAAAACGTCAATTATGTCTTCTATATCGGGAAACACCATCTTAACTGCTGGGGTGCAATTTCTGGTGACCACGGCTACTTTTGCACCATTTTTCTTGCACTTATCCAGTATTTCATATGTGTAATCAAAGAGCTTTCCCCGTCTAGCAGCCCTCATTTCCATATCAACGAGTATTAACCTACATCTGGTATTAAATTCTTTGGCCAAATCCCCATCTAATTTTTTAAAATCTTCTGTTAATTTTTCAATACACTCAAGCAAAGGCAAATCAGGCACCTGTATATCTACCCCACAGTCCTCAACAAAGATATCCTTTAGTAACAAAATCTTTCGTTTAATCTTATCAAAATTAATGGTCAAATTTGCTAGAGTACCGTCAAAATCAAAAATTATTCCCTTAAATCTCATAAAAAAATACCATACTCTAAGTTTGCAAGAGATTTTGAGTAGGCTTCTCACAAACTTAGATAAAAATGATTAGAAAAGACAAAAAATATTCAATCTGCTATGGGGGAGATATTAAGGCATAATGGGAAAAAACACAATACCAAAAGGTGGCTTGGGCAAAAGATATCTGCCTAAGCCACCTTTGCTATCTTCACTGCACATACTTTGTATTCTGGAATACCTGCTACTGGATCCAAAGCTGGATTGGTAAGCATATTGGCAGGAGCTTCACTATAGTGAAATGGCATAAATATCACACCCTTCCTCGCCATATCAGAGACCTTAACCTTTGCAACAACCTTTCCCCTTCTAGATGCTACTTCAACCATGTCACCATCTGATAATCCGTACGTGGCAGCATCAGTTGGAGATATTTCAACAAAACACTCTGGTGCTATTTTATTTAATCCCTCAACCCTTCGGGTCATGGTTCCAGTATGGTATTGATACAAGATCCTTCCAGTTGTCAACCACAGCGGATATTCTTCATCTATTTGCTCAGCAGGAGGCAGATATTCTATTGCATGGAATTTACCTTTTCCAATAGGAAATTTTTCTCTATGGAGTATTGGTGTGCCTGAATGATTTTCCTCTGGACAGGGCCAAAATAGTCCTTCTTTCTCAATTCTAGCATAAGTAATACCCGCATAAGAAGGGGTAACCTTTCTTATCTCTTCAAAAATCTCTTCAACATTGCTATATTTCATCTTATATCCCATACGAGTGGCTAGTTCGCAAATTATCTCATGATCTGCTTTGGCCTCACCTGGAGGATCTATAGCCTTACGTACACGGGATACGCGTCTCTCGGTATTTGTAAAAGTACCATCCTTTTCTGCAAATGCTGCAGCTGGAAGTACTACATCTGCAAGCTTTGCTGTATCTGTCAAAAATATATCTTGGACCACTAGAAAATCCACACTCTCTAAGGCCTTCTTTACATGGCTAATATCAGCATCAGAGACAATTGGATTTTCACCAACAATATATAATGCCCTAATTGATTTATCTAATGCCATTGGCACCATTTCAGTGACCTTCAAACCCACTTTATCTGGCAACTGGCTAACGCCCCATGCCTTAGCCATCTTTTCCCGAATTTCCTCATTGGTGACTGGTTGATAGCCACTGTATACGTTGGGTAATCCACCCATATCACAGGCACCTTGAACATTATTCTGTCCCCTTAAGGGATTAACACCACCACCTGGTATGCCTAAATTCCCACACAACAACGCTAGATTTGCAAGAGATTTTACATTATCTGTACCAGTTATGTGCTGCGTAATGCCCATTGTGTAGCAAATAGCAGCAGATTTAGCCTTTGCATACATCCTGGCGGCTTCAATGAGTTTTTCCTTTGGAATAGATGTTATTTTCTCCACGTATTCTGGCGTATATTTCTCCACTACCTTTTTTAGTTCCTCAAATCCTTCAGTCCTCTGTTCCACAAATTTTTTGTCCAACAAATCTTCTTTTATGATCACATGCATCATCCCATTGATCCAGGCGATATCAGTACCAAGATTCTGCCTGAGCCAGATATCAGCAAATTCAGTCAATTTGATCTTTCTTGGGTCAACAACAATTAATTTTGCCCCTTTATGTTTTACTGCCCTCTTTATAAAGGTTGAAATCACCGGGTGGTTCTCAGTTGTGTTGGATCCTGTTACTAAAATGACTTCTGCGTTTTCGAGATCGCCAATATTATTAGTCATTGCGCCACTTCCAAATGCTGCGGCCAGACCGGCCACTGTTGAGGAGTGTCAGAGACGCGCGCAATGGTCTATGTTATTAGTACCTAACACTGCCCTTGTAAATTTCTGAAGTATATAATTCTCCTCGTTTGTAATCCTGGCAGAGGCAAAAACTCCAATACTATCAGGACCATAATTTGCTTTAATTTCGCTGAGTCTCTTGGCAACAAAATCCAAAGCCTCGTCCCATGAGGCCTCTCTAAACTTACCATTTTCTTTTATCAACGGTTTCTTTAGCCTATCATCAGCACTAATAAATCTAAATCCAAACCTTCCCTTAACGCATAAGGACCCGTGATTTGGAGCTCTGTCGGCACCATTTACTAAAAATACTTTATTATCCTTTACATATAATTCCAGCTGACAACCAACCCCACAGTATGAACAAGTAGTTACCACCCTCTTCATTTCCCATTTTTTTGGACCAAGCCATTCAAAGGATGATTTCAATGCACCTACTGGACACGCCTGCACACACTCACCACAACTAACACAAAAATTTTCATCTGGTGCAGGTAAAATGGGCTCTTTAAAATCCGCCTTTAATCTCTCAATAATTCTTCTACTCTCCACCTTCGATTCTTCAAACTCTCTATCTTCAACCTTTTTTGCATCTCCATCTACTTCAAAGATTCTAATGGCATTGTTGACCTGAACATCAAAACAGGCCTGAATACAACGGCCACATTGGACACACTTAGAAGAATCCCATCTAATAAAAGGAGTGATATATTTTACAACGTATTCCTTTTTGGCCTTTGTAAAATCAATACCTTTTGCGCCATATCTAAAAACCAGATCCTGAAGTTCACAACTTCCAGGTATAGGACAAGTTGGACAATCATGATACCCCATTGCTAGCAAATTCTCTAATATCTCCCTTCTATGGATTATACATTTATCACTTTCAGTTAAAATTTCCATTCCATCTTCTGCTTCTGTAACACAGGCCCTAACAAGCTCGTCTTTACCTACAATTTCAACAGCACATATATTACATTTACCAGTTGGGGCTGAGCTTTTCTTTAAATAGCACAAGGTCGGTATAAATATATTATATTTCGTTGCGATTTCTAAAATCGTTTGTCCAGGATTAAATTCACACTCTATCCCATTTATTGTGCACTTCATATAAAAGGCTCCTTTTAATCATATAATTAAAGAGAAACAGCCTTGATAGCTATTTCCAAGACCTTATGAGGGAGAATGCCCAACATTAAAGTTCCAGCCAAAGAAATGATTAAGCCTATGCCATTATATATACTCCCCTTTGGAGAGATAACCTCAACGGCTGTCTCTGACCTTGTATACATAACTACTATCACCTTTAAGTAGTAATAGGCCGCTACTGCACTATTTAAAACACCTATTATCACTAACCAAACATACCCTGCCTTTATAGCAGAACTAAAAACTGCAAATTTTGCTACAAAACCACCAGTAGGTGGAAGTCCCATCAGTGAACATAAAAATACTGCCATGCATAACCCTATAACAGGTCTCCTGAATCCAAAACCCTTAAAAGAATCTATATTGTCCTTTTGTCCAAGGAGATTCTCAACATACACTACCACACCGAACGCCCCTAAATTCATAAATGTATATACTAAAAGATAATAGAGTATTGCACCATATCCATACTGGGATCCTGCTACTATTGCTACAAAAATGTAACCTGCATGAGCTATTGAGGAATATGCAAGCAACCTTTTTAAACTATCTTGTAATAAGGCACATATATTCCCCACTGTCATAGTCAAAACAGCCAATATCCAAAGCAGAGTATTCCACTCAATATTAAATTTTGGCAATGCATGCCCAAAAACCCTAATAAATACTGCAAACGCAGCTGCCTTAACCCCTACCGCCATATAGGCTGTAATAGGAGTGGGCGCTCCTTCATACACATCTGGCGTCCACATATGAAATGGTACCAAGGCTATTTTAAATGCAATCCCACATAGCACTAAGGAAGCACCCAATACTAGATATGTATTAGAGGTAACCTGTCCCTCAGATACTATTTTTGCAATCTTTATCAGATCAAGAGTCCCTGTTGCGCCATAGATATATGTTAGTCCATACAAAAAGAATGCCGCTGCAAAAGCTCCCAAAAGAAGATATTTTAAGGACGCCTCTGTAGAGACCTTCTTCTGTTTTGTGATACCTACTAGAACGTATATACCAAGCGAAAATATCTCTAAAGCCAAAAATACCATAATAAGATTTATAGACTGCACCATAAGAATCATACCTGCTGAGCTAAATAAAAGAAGCATATAGTACTCATTTATCTCAGCTCCATCCTTTGCAATAGCATTTCTAGAGATAAGTATTACTACCAAAGTCGCTATTAGAATAGTAGCAGTCAAAAATAGTGAAAAATTATCGATTATGAGCATATCATTAAATAACGCTCGTTTTTTTAAACCATATAAAAAATACAAGCTGAACATCGCCAGGAGAGTGCCAACAATGGCAACACCACTGCCATAACGACCACTTTCCCGTCTGGCTGTTTCTGCTGAGCCAAGTAATATAATTAGCCCTGAAACCACCAAAATCAAAAACGGTAAAAATCCAACGCTATCTTTAAGATACTGGATTCCTGATATCATGATCTTTCGCCCTTTATAATTTTCAAGATGTTAATACCTGCCATATCCACTTGTTTTTTATTTATTTTCTCATACTTTAATACTATCTGCTTTATAGATGGCTCCATTTTTGATAAAAATGTATTGGGATGTACCCCTATCCAAACAATAAATACTATTAAGGGAACCAAGAGGCTTATCTCCCTAGGGACCAGGTCCTTTATATTTAGATTCTCCTTCTTTGTCACCTTCCCAAACATTACTCTCTGGTACATCCATAGCATGTACCAGGCTGCCAATATCACACCTGTTGCTGCCAAAACTCCAAACCACCATTTTGCTCTAAATGCTCCTACCATTATTAAAAATTCACCTATAAATCCATTTAATCCTGGAAGTCCGATGGAAGATAGGGTAACTATCATAAATAAGGTGGCAAACATTGGAAGTGGCTTTGCTAACCCACCAAATTCAGCTATCAGCCTTGTATGTCTGCGCTCATAAATCATTCCAACCAACAAAAAGAGAGCCCCTGTTGAAAGTCCATGATTTATCATCTGAATCAAACCACCACTGAGCCCCTGCATATTTAGGGCAAAAACACCCAACATAACGAAACCTAAATGACTCACGCTTGAGTATGCAATGAGCCTCTTTAAGTCCTTTTGAACTAAGCACATAAAAGCACCATATATAATTCCTATTATGGCTAATATTGCCATAAGTTGCATAAAATACACAGAAGCATTGGGAAATAGAGTTAGATTAAACCTCACAAAACCATAAGTTCCCATCTTCAGCAATACACCTGCAAGAATTACACTACCTACTGTTGGAGCCTCAGTATGTGCATCTGGCAGCCATGTATGAAATGGAAACATGGGAACCTTGATAGCGAACGCTATTCCAAAGGCTAAAAATAACCAGTATTGGAGATGAAAAGGCAAATCTAATTTCATGAGTTTTAAAAGATCAAAGGTATATTCCCCAGTCACCTTGGCATTGTAAAAATAGAGAACTAAAATCCCAACCAGCATCATCATGGAACCAGCCATGGTATATAGAAAAAATTTAATTGCCGCATACCTTCTCCTGGCTGGTGCACCCCACACCAATATGAGCAAAAACATGGGAATCAACATAAGTTCCCAGAATATATAAAATAAGAACATATCCAGGGCACAAAAAACACCTATCATGGAAACTTCTAAGAACAGGAAACAAATAAGAAATTCTTTAACCTTATCTTTTATATCACTCCAACAAGCAGCTATACATATTGGACATAAAAAAGTAGTGAGCAAAACCAACAAAAGGCTTATACCATCAATCCCCACATGATAACTTATTCCAAAAGATGGAATCCAGTTAATCTTTTCAACAAACTGAAACTTGGCAGTATCTTTAAAATAGAAAAACAAAGGCAACGAAATAATAAAATTAATTAACGTGGTCCAAAAGGCGATCCATTTTTGGAGATATTCGTCTTCTCTCTCTGTAAAGGCAATTAATATTATTCCCACCAATGGAAAGAATGTTATTAATGATAGTATGGGAAAGTTCAATTCATGCATAACTTTAAACCTTTCCTGTTTTTAAAATATATTTACGAGCAATACCACAACTGCCCCAATAAACATTATCAACCCATAAAATTGTACATAACCTGTGTTAACACGCCTTAGTAGAGATGATCCATAAACCATACCCTTGCCTGTGCCGTTAACTGCAGCATCTATAATATGTTGATCAACAACATATGAAAGGCCTAAACTAAGATTATATAATGGTCTTACCACAATTTTTTGATATAATTCATCTATATAGTATTTATTAAACAGTAATGTGTATAACCCAACAAACTTCTCCGCCAATCTTTTTGGAAGCTCTGGATTTTTAATATAAAAGTTATATGCTATGCATATACCCATAAGGGCAACAACTAAAGATAGAGCCATCAAAGCGCCTTCTAACCACATTCCAACCTCTGTCCCGTGTTCCATGCCTCCAATCTCATGGGCATGATGAAAGACAGGCTCTAGAAATCCACCTAGGATCTTTAAGTTGTGGAAAAATGGCAACTGAATCCAACCACCTATAAGGGACAATATCCCCAATACACAAAGGGGCAAGGCCATTCTCCATGATGGCTCATGGATATGTTTTTCTACCTCTGGATCGACCCTGGACTCGCCATGAAATGCTATAAAATAAAGCCTGAACATGTAAAACGCGGTCATAAGTGCACCTACGATCCCTAGCAAATACAAAATATAATGATGTCCAATAAAGGTCTCAAAAAGTATCTCATCTTTACTAAAAAACCCGGCAAATGGAATTATACCTGATATTGCCAAGGTCGCTGAAAGAAATGTTATATGGGTGATTGGCAACTTTTTATATAACCCTCCCATTTTTCTAATGTCTAGCTCACCAGCAAGTGCATGGGAGACACTTCCAGCACCCAAAAATAGTAAGGCCTTAAAAAAGGCATGGGTCATGAGGTGAAAAATACCAGCTGCAAAGGCACCTACTCCACAACCCAAAACCATATAACCAATCTGACTAATAGTAGAATACGCCAACACCCTCTTCATATCCACCTGCACCAACGCCATTGATGCTGCAAACACAGCAGTCAATGCACCAATTGTTCCTGCAACCCCCAGGGAAAATGGCGCCAAGGCATATAATACACTGCACCTTGCCATCATATAAACACCTGCTGTAACCATGGTTGCAGCGTGAATTAATGCAGATACAGGTGTTGGACCTTCCATCGCATCTGGCAACCACACATACAATGGTATTTGTGCAGACTTTCCAGTAGCTCCTAAGAATAGGCAAAGTGTAGCCAAGGTGATGGTGGTACTCCCAACCGTAAACATCTCTGGAGCTTTTTCAAAGACTTCTCTAAAATTAAGGGTATGAAATGCAGAAAAGATTATAAACATTCCAACCAAAAAGCCAAAATCTCCAACCCTGTTGACAATAAATGCTTTTTTTCCAGCATTTGACGCAGAGTCCTTTTCAAACCAAAATCCTATTAATAGATAGGAACAAAGACCTACTCCCTCCCAACCAACAAACATAAGGAGGAAATTATTTGCCATAACAAGAGTTAGCATCATTGAGACAAAAAGATTTAAATACACAAAGAATCGAACATATCCTGGATCTTCCTCCATGTACTCACCAGCATAGATGTGAATCAAAAAGCTTACACCACTCACAACTAAGACCATTACCATGGTCAATGGATCTATTAAAAATCCAGCTGGAATACTCAATTTACCAGCCTTTATCCAATCAAAATAAACTACCTCAACTACACGTGAATGTGGGGGCAATTTCAAGAGATCAAAAAGCGTATATATTCCACATACAAATGCTAGACCAATTGCACATGCCGCAATGGTAGCCACTACCTCTCTTTTAAAATGCCTGCCAAAAAAACCATTTATTAAAAATCCTAAAAATGGAAAAAAAACTATTAGCCAAACGTATTTCATCATTAGCCTATCCCTTTACCATTTTAAAAGATTTGCTCTGTCTGCTGATATGGACTTAAAGTTTTTATACATGTTAACTATTATTGCAAGACCAATTGCTACCTCTGCTGCAGCAACAACCATCACGAAAAATACATATACCTGCCCATTCAAATTACCTAAATACCTTGAAAAAGCAACAAAACTTAAATTTGCCGAATTCAACATGAGCTCAATTGACATAAATATAACTATTGTATTTCTTTTAAATAGGACACCTAGAACTCCTATGGTAAACAAAATAGCACTTAGCATAAGTAAATAACTTAACGGTATCATAACCAAATCCTCTTATGTATTTTTTTTCTTACCTAAAACTAATATTCCAATTGCTGCCACTAAAAGTAAAAGTGAGGTTACTTCAAAAGGAAGTAAATACTTGCTAAAAAGAACTTTTCCAATTGCCTTTGTATTACTATTATCTAAAAACATCCAATCAAGACCGTTTAGGCCTTTCATTAATCCTGCATTATATAAGGATGTGGCCACTGAAAATATTATTGCCAAAAAGATAAAACAAAAACATAAAACTACTGATAAGTTATTCTTAAAATAAACTCTTTCTTTGGTGGTATGTTTTACATCTAATAACATAATAATAAACAAAAATAAGACCATAATGGCACCAGCATAAACTAAAACCTGCATCAAACCTATAAACTCTGCATTTAAAATAATATATATGGCACCCATTGAAAAGAAATTAACAATAAGACTTATAGCACTCTTGACTGGATTTTTAAAAAATACAACACATAATGAGGATATAACACAAACAATTGCAAAAAAGAAAAATAAAAGCATCTCCATCTTAATTACCCTTTACTTTATTAGCTTTGGTAAATCATATATTAATTTTGACCTCTCATACTGAGCCAATTCGTATTCCTTGCTCAATTTAATGGCCTCTTTGGGGCAGACCTGTTCACAATAACCACAATATATGCACCTACCCAAATCAATTATATATTTTTTAGGATATCTAATGGAAGGATCCGCTCCCTCATCAGCTTCAATATAAATGGCCTGAGGCGGACACACGGCCACACACAGTGAACAAACAACACATTTAATCTTTCCGTTTTCATCAAGAACTAGTCTTGGCCGTCCCCTAAATCGCTCTGGTATATCTCTTTTTTCTTCAGGATATTGAACAGTTATTTTTTTACTAACGGCCTTTTCAAAGGTCTTCTTTAGTCCCTGCACCAATGGAGAAATTATAGTTCTAACCATGCTCAAAAAACTCCTCTATGAGATAAGGACACACACCCCTGTTACAATTAGATTGGCCATGGCTATGGGAAATAAATATTTCCAACCAAGACTCATAAGTTGATCAAACCTTACCCTTGGATAGGTTCCCCTCACCCAAATGAAAAATACAAATAAACAAGCTACCTTTATTATAAACCACAAACCCGATGGAAGCCATGGTCCTTGCCAACCACCTAAAAACAAGGTTACAGCTATTGCACTGATAGTTATAATGTGAATGTATTCAGCAAGATAAAACAAGGCAAATTTCATGGAGCTATATTCTGTATTAAAACCTGATCCCAACTCATTTTCACACTCAATTAAGTCAAATGGGGTCCTGCACGCTTCAGCAAAACCAGCTATCATATATAAAATAAAGCCCACTGGCTGATATACTATATTCCACATATGTTTTTGTGCCTCTACGATTTCTGTCATACGGATTGAACCAGTTACCATTAATACACCCATTATGGAGACCCCTAAGAAGAGCTCATAACTGAGCATTTGCGAAGTAACTCTCACACCTCCCAAAAAGGAGTATTTATTGTCTGAAGTCCATCCAGCCAAAAGAACTCCATATACACTTAGGGATGAGACAGCGAGAATAAAGAGTATTCCGCCAGGTAGATCAGCAATTACACCCCTATTCATACTGTATTGCGTTAGATCTATTGTTCTACCAAATAAATTAATCGCATCTGGCAATACTTTATCTGCAAAAGGAATAGCAACAAATGGGAAAAGGGCAGTAACTCCCGCAATTATTGGTGCAACCACATAAAGGGTTCTTTCTGTTACAGGAAGAGTTATATCTTGTTTAAAAAATAACTTTATACCATCTGCAATGGTCTGGAGAATTCCAAATGGCCCACATCGATTAGGACCATAACGTAGATGAATAAAACCCAAAATCCTCCTTTCTAAGTACACACCTATGGCCACACCTAACAATAACAGGGCAACCACTACCACACTCTTAATTAGAGATATAATCACGAATATTAGGGTATCAGACATAAACAATTCCCTTTTTAAGGCTGTTAAAAACTATTACCTATCCACATCTGCCAGTACAATATCTATAGTCCCTATAAGTGCGATTAAATCTGACAGGAGCCTTCCCTTTGCAAGCTTTGATATAACCTGCAAGTTCACAAAGGAAGGTGTCCTTATCTTAACCCTGTAAGGATGTTCTGACCCATCGCTTACAATATAAAATGCAAGCTCACCCTTTGGTGCTTCTGTATGATGAAACACCTCTCCTTTTGGAGTTTTAAACCCCTTCACAACCAACAGATAATGGGGAATTAAATATTCACCATTTACCACCTTTTCTTTAGGGGGGAATGCTACTTTATAATCATCTATCATTATGTCCCCTTTCGGCATCCTATCCAGGGCTTGAAGGATTATCCTGCAGCTCTGTCTCATCTCTTCAAGGCGTATTAAATATCTGTCATAAGTATCTCCATTCTTCCCAAGGGGAACTACAAAATCAAACTCATCATAGCCTAAATATGGATCCACCTTTCTGATATCAAAATCCAATCCAGATCCCCTTGCCATTGGACCACTTAGGCCCCAATCTAAAACTTCATCTATTGACAGTACCCCTACTCCCTTTGTCCTGTTTATCCATATGGGATTTTTGGTAAGCAGGGTCTCATAATCCTTCATCTTTTCTGGTAATTCTTCTGCGAATTTCCTTATCTCTTGCTCCATGCCGTCGGGAAAATCCTTTGCAACGCCCCCCACACGAAACATATTTGGAAACAACCGCTTTCCAGCCCATTTTTCAAAAAAATCCATTATCACTTCTCTATCCCTTAGGGCATAAAAAAGAGGAGTCATGGCCCCAAGGTCATGGCCATGGGTGGCCAACCAAAATAGGTGACTGGCGATCCTTGTGAGTTCCGCCACAATTACCCTGATATATCTTGCACGTGGTGGAATTTCTTCAATTCCAAGTAGCCTTTCTACTGCCAAAATATAACCCAAACTGTTGGCAGCACCAGCCAAATAATCAACCCTTTCTGTTAAGGGGATAGACCTATGATAGGTCCTATTCTCCATGAGCTTTTCAATTCCCCTGTGCAAATACCCAATATCAGGGTCACAACTAACAACTACCTCGCCCTCAAGTTCCACAAGCAGCCTAAGTACCCCATGAGTACTTGGATGCTGAGGACCAACATTTAATTTAATTATTTCTTTTCTCATCTCTGCCTTCTACTGGATAATCCTTTCTAAGTGGATGACCATCAAACCCTTCCCAAAGCAAAATCCTTCTTAAATCAGGATGTCCGTCAAAAATTATACCAAACATATCATAACATTCTCTTTCATGCCAATTGGCTGTGGACCAAAGTCCCACAACCGAAGATATTGTAGGTGGCTCTCCCTTTGCAAAAGTCTTTACCCTAATGAGCCTTTTTTCTGCATGACACCACAGGTGATAAACCACCTCAAAACGTGGCTCATTAGGTAGGTGATCTACTGCTGTTAGATCTATCAAATATCTAAATCCAAATCGATCTCTAAGTAGCTTAAGTACATCTATGATACGTTCCGACTCCACAATCAATGAGACCTGTCCTCGAAATTCCTGAACCGATTTTACTGCTTCTTTTGGTAAGGCAGACAAAATTTTCTCAGTGTACTTTTTTATATCCATAACTAACTCTTCACTTTTTCAGGAAACTTTATGTGTTCATATTTCTTGGTAAGCCACTTATCCTGCATAATTTTTTCGTGAATCTTGGTAACTCCATAAAGCAAGGCATCTGGAGTGGGAGGGCACCCTGGCACATACACATCTACTGGTAGATATTTATCAATACCCTGCACAACCGCATAAGACCTAAAAACACCACCACTAGTTGCACATGACCCCATCACCATTACCCACTTTGGATCCACCATCTGCTCATAAAGCCTAAGAACTGCTGGTAACATCTTCTTGGTCACTGTTCCAGCTACTATCATCATATCAGCTTGACGAGGAGAGGGCCTATAGGCCTCCATACCAAACCTTGCAATATCAAACCTAGCAGCTGCAGTACAAATCATCTCAATGGCACAACAAGCAAGACCAAACGTAAGAGGCCATACTGAATACTTCCGAGCCCAATTAACTACCTTCTCAAGTGTGGTTACAAGAATACCACCAGATTGTTCTATTCCCATTTTAACGCACCCTTCTTTATTACATAAAACAGTCCAATTAAAAGAATAGCAAAAAATATTATCATTTCCACAAACCCAACAACACCTAAATCCCTATAAACAACTAACCAGGGATAAAAAAATACCACTTCAATATCAAACACAATAAAAAGCATGGCTATAACATAAAATTTAATAGGCACATAAGCTTCCTTTGGTCCAGCAGGATCAAGACCACATTCATAGGGGATCTTCTGAATGTCAGTAAGTGGTTTCTTCCCTATCAAGGAGGATAAAAAAACAATAGCAGACATCATTAATACAATAAGTATCAAATACAACAATACAGGAACATAATAAACGTTCATTGCCATCACCTTCAATTTTTTAACTACTTAATTTTTTTGAAGTCTCAATAAGTCAATAAAAAATCTTTTGTCAAGAGGAAAAAAATTTTTTTGCTATATTTTTTTGCACAAATCCATATTATCTTAAAAAATAAGGCATTCTATATTCTTTCAAAAATTATAAGCCAATTAAGCTTAATGTGCATTTTGTAAAAAATTGCAACTTAAAAACTATAAATCCCTTAACGTGTCCTTTTGACTATACAAAACAAAGATCTTTTGTTACATAGTCTTTTAAAATAAAAAAATTTGACTCAATTGTATCAGAGGCTTTTAGGCACATTTAATTAAGGGGGGTGTTATATGCACATTAAAGTAATAGCCACAATAGGCCCTAGTTCCTCATCTAAAGAGATACTAAAGGAAATGGTATTAAGGGGGGTCAGTATATTTAGGCTTAATTTTTCCCACAACACACCAAAGGGGTTTATACCAATAATAGAGACCTTAAGGGAAATTGAATTGGAATTAGGACTCCCAATAACTATCATGGGAGATTTAAGCGGCCCAAAAATAAGAATAGGAGAAGTAAAAAATTCCCCACTATATCTTGGAAAGGGATATAAGGCGATCCTGGGTCTTGAATCTTTTAGAGAGAGATATGAAGACAGAGAAGTTCCTTTTTTAGGAGTAAAAATCAAGGAGGCCATTCAAGGGCTAAAGGTTGGGATGAAGGCTATCTTAAGCGATGGAATACCAATATTTAGGGTGGAAGAAGTACTAGTGCCAGATAAAGTATATCTATTAGAAGTTGAATCTGGCGGGAATGTTTCCTCAAATAAAGGGATTAACTTCCCAGGAAAACACATCTCATTGCCTGCCCTTACAGACACAGACAAAAAGAACCTCCACGAGGCAATGGAGATTGGGATAGATGCATTTGCCTTATCTTTTGTTCAAAACAAAAAAGACATCATTGATATAAAAAATGAGATACAAAAGCACAATAAATTTGTCCCAGTAATTGCAAAATTGGAACGTGCCAATGGCGTTGAAAACCTGGATGAGATACTTGAAGTCGCAGACGGAATAATGGTGGCCAGGGGTGACCTTGGACTTGAGTGTCCTTTGCCCTCCTTACCCATAATACAAAAAAGGATAATTAATGCATGTAACAGACAACACAAGCCTGCAATAGTTGCAACTCAAATGCTACTTTCCATGGTCCATAATCCCTTACCAACAAGGGCAGAAACAACAGATGTTGCAAATGCAATTATGGATGGTGCAGATTGTCTGATGTTGTCTGATGAAACAGCTGTAGGCAACTTTCCTATTGAAGTTATCAATATTATTAAAGAGATAGCGCAAAATACAGAAAACTACATCTTTGAACAACAAAAAGAACCATTAAAGCCAACACACGAAATAGATCCTGGCTCTTATCTGGCCTATTCAGCTTGTTTACTGGCAAACTACGCCAATGCAAAGGGCATAGCCTGCCACTCCACCTCAGGAAAAACAGCCAGATTAATCTCCAGTTGCAGGCCTAAACAAAAAATCTACGGCCTCACTCCTCACATGGAAGTAATAAAATATTTAAACTTTATGAAAGGGGTTGTCCCAATATTATCAGATGCCAAGATCCCCAACCATTTAGATAGGGTGGAAAATTTTGTACAACACTCTGATCTATTTAAACCAGGGGACAAAATCATTATAACATCTGGTCAACCAACTCCAGGACAATTAGAAAAACATACAAATCAGATAAAAATATACTTTAAATAGATTAAATAACACAACATTGTGAAATTCTTTCTAACCCAATAAGCCAGGCAATTAACCTAAGTTTGTCAAACTTTTTGACAGACTTAGGTTTAATAAAACCCTTTTTCTTTAAAAACACTTGCATAAAATATCAATGTTAGTTTATAACTATATAAATTCTAACCAAAATCAAAAATAAAAATTATTTTCTGGAGGTAAATAAAAATGAAAAAAAGTCCTTACTGGCCAGACGGTGTCCCAACTAAAATAAATGGCTTTAAAAAACCTCTCTATGATTTATTGGACCAATCAGCCAACCTATATCCAGATAAAACCTACACAATTTTTCAGGGAGCCACTAAGACCTTTAAACAAGTCAGAGATTATGCAGACAGGGTTGCCAATTTTTTAAAGAAAAATGGTCTGAAAAAAGGGGATAGAGTTGCAATATTTTTACCCAACCTTCCACAATATCCAGTTATCTTCTTTGGAGTGCTTAAGGCTGGAGGGGTCTGTGTGAACTGCAATCCCCTCTATACTCCAGGAGAGCTAAACCACCAATTAAAGGATTCAGGAGCAACTTGGGTATTTTGTATGGACCACCCACAATTTTATAAAACAGCCCTAGAGGCAACAGAAGGTACTGATGTTGGGAAAAATAACATAGTTATCTGCAATATAAAAAACTGGTTGCCCAAGGTAAAATCTATACTTGGTTCTTTACTTGGGAAAATCCCTAAAGCTGAGTCCCATAGACCAGAACACAAATTTTTAGATGATATTTTAAACAATACTCCTCCAATAGAAAAAAACCAAGAAGTGGATCCAGATGATCCAGCTGTCTTAATTTATACAGGAGGTACCACTGGTCTACCCAAAGGAGCTGTCTTGACTCACACCAATTTGGTATTCGACGTCATGGCTTTGGAGCAATATATAAGGATTTCCCACGAAGAAGGCGCTCCCCCAGAACCACCTAGAAAAGGAGGGTTTCACTGCTACCTTGGTGTACTTCCTTGGTATCACAGCTTTGGACTGACCGTTTGTATGTTGGCAGCCTGCAGTAGTGGTTCAAGACTTATATGTATCCCTGATCCACGGGCAGGCAATCCACCTTTTACAGAGGTATTAAAACAAGTAGAAAAATTCAAGCCAACCTTTGTAGTAGGGGTTCCCACCTTGTTTTCTGCCTTTATAAATCATCCTCTTATTGACAAATTTGACCTGACCTCTATTATTTGTTGTGCATCAGGAGGTGCTCCGTTGCCAGTGGAACTGGCTAAAGAATTTGAAAGGAAAACTGGCTGCATAATATATGAAGGCTATGGACTCACTGAGACATCTCCAGTGATTTGCGCAAATCCATCAGACAAGAAAAAAAGAAGATTTGGGACAGTGGGATTCCCAGTTCCAAATACTGAGATCAAAATAGTAGATCTAGATACAGGTACAATTGAACTACCTCAAGGAGAAGATGGAGAAATAGCTGTCTCAGGCCCCCAGGTGATGAAAGGCTACTGGAAAAATCCCCAGGCTGATGCCCAAGTTTTCAGAGAAATAGAAGGAAAAAGATTCTTCTTAACTGGTGATATTGGGCACTTTGACAAAGATGGATTCTTAGTAATAACTGACAGAAAAAAGGACCTTATAATTGTGGGTGGATTTAATTGTTATCCAAGGGAAGTTGAAGAAGTATTATACGCCCATCCAAAAGTAGCACAAGCAGCAGTAATTGGAGTACCACACCCAAAAAGTGGAGAAGTAGTAAAGGCCTTTATCCAATTAAAGGAAGGGGAAAGTGCCACTGAAGAAGAAATATTGGAATTTTGCAAGGAACGCCTCGCAGGTTATAAACGACCAAGATACATAGAATTTAGAAAAGAACTCCCAACTTCGGCAGTGGGAAAGGTACTCAGAAGAGTACTTAGAGAAGAGGAACGCACCTAACTCACTGGTTGTTGACCTTTTCATATATGTATGTTTTCTAACAAGTAGTTTATGGCACCAAGGAATTTAGATAAAAATGCCTATTTGCATGAGGAAAACTCAAACCCAAAAAAATCTTTAACTAATAATATTCTCAAAAAATGTACATTTCAAAGGATAAACTATCTGATTTACACCTCGGTGAACTTAGCCCAGGCAAATTAATGGACCAACTCAAATTTTGTCCTGAAGTCTTTAATTTCTTAAAATCAAAGGAGATTGCCTTGGGAAAAATTAGGCCCATTATCACTTATATGACATGTTTCACCATATGGATACTCAGACAAACCACTACAAAAAAAAGAGAAACACCTGAAGGATTTTTTGACGCATTGTGGGACAAATTCTCAGCAAATAAAAAAGTTGCAAAACTCGCTGGAGATATTGTAGAAGCACTGGAACCTGAGCTTTGGAACTTCTTTTTAAACATACTAGAAAAAGAGTGCCAGAGAGGGGAAAACATAACAAAAGAAGAAATAGGAACAGGTGCCCTTGTATTTTCCATAGAAGTGATGGGTCTTATCTATTCCTTTGGCAATGATGAAACATTACAAAAATTAACCAATTTACTTGCTGAAAAATGAGACATCTAAAATTACCCTTAAATAGAAACACCTCAAAAATTACTTACCGTTTAGGAAATAAAAAAATCACTCCTCCAAAAACTTTAAGTATCTGCATTTTGAGCTACAGGAGCAATCCATTTTGTGGGGGACAGGGGGTTTATGTAAAATATTTAAGCAAGGCCCTACGTGATTTAGGTCACCATGTAGATGTGATTAGTGGAGAACCTTATCCAGAATTATTTCAAGGTATTAGGCTAATCCCACTTCCTGGAATGAATTTTTACGGTTATGAAAAGACCTTAAGCGCCATAAAGAAGAGAAAAATAAAAAATATTGCCGATTTATATGAAGTCATTTCTTACAATACTGGAGGATTTCCTGAACCCCTTGCATTCAGCATAAGGGCAGCAAGTCTTTTATTAAAAAAAACAAAAGCCAAATACCATATTATCCACGACAACCAGTGTCTCAGTTATGGACTCTTACTTATAAAAAAGAAGTTCCCTTTAGTTGCCACAATACATCACCCCATAACCATGGATCTAAAATTTTCCCTGCGCCATGAAAAAAATCTTTTTATGCGGCTGCTTATAAAGAGGTGGCATAGCTTTTTGTCCATGCAAAAGAGGGTGGCAAGGAAAATTTCCCACATACTCACTGTATCAGAAAGTGCAAAAAAGGATATTCACAGGGATTTTAAAATAGATATGGAAAAAATTTTTGTTGTACATAATGGGGTGGATTTTGAGAGATTTAGACCTCTGCCACACATTAAAAAAGAGCCTTTTCGAATCATCACCACTGCAAGTGCAGATGTGCCATTAAAAGGGCTTAATTATCTAATTGAGGCCATTTTTATTGTAAAAAAAGAATTTCCTCAGATAAAATTAACTGTAATTGGCAAACCCAAAAAAGGCGGTTCAACAGAAAAAATTATAAAAAATTATTCTCTTGAAAATATTATAAAATTTGTATCAGGATTAGATGAAGAGCAATTAGTAGAAGAATATGCTAGGTCCTCATTGGTAGTAGCCCCATCACTTTACGAAGGTTTTGGGCTCCCTGCAGCAGAGGCCATGGCGTGTGAAAAGCCAGTTATTTCCACAACTGGGGGAGCACTAAAGGAGGTTGTTGGAGATGCTGGAATCTTAGTCCCTCCTGCAGATCCCAAGGCCATTGCTAGGGCCATTATATACGCATTTAACAACCAAAAAGAGATGGAAGATTTGGGGAAAAAGGCTAGAAAAAGAATAATTGAAAACTTTAACTGGAATTTGGCTGCAAAAAAGATTGTTGAGGTCTATGAGGAGGCCATCTTAACTCATGCTAACAGTTGATTTTTCCAATTTAAATATAAAGCCAGGCACCAAAATACTAGACCTTGGGTGTGGAGAAGGAAGACACCTTCACAATGTGTACCTCAGAGACTCAGTTACCGCTGTGGGTCTAGATCTTGATTTTGATTCATTAAAAAAGACCAATGAAACCTGCAAAAAATATTTCCCCATGGGAAATAACAAAGATAAAAATTGGCTCCTTTTACAGGGCAGATGCGAAATATTACCTTTTAAACGAGAAATATTTGATATAGTAATCTGCAGTGAGGTTTTGGAACATATAGAAAACTATCACGGGGTAATAAAGGAAATATGGAGCGTCCTGACCCCTAATGGCCATTTAGTTGTGTCTGTTCCCAGGTATTTACCTGAGAGGATATGTTGGGCATTGTGTGATGACTACAAATATGAAAAGGGTGGGCATATTCGAATTTTTAAGGTATCTCCTTTGGTAATAGAAATTGAAAGACTGGGTTTTAAACTCTATAAAAAACACCATGCCCATGGCCTGCACTCTCCATATTGGTGGCTAAAATGCCTAAATTGGCAAAAGAGAGACACTTGGTTTCCAATTAAACTATACTATAAGTTACTGGTATTAGACATAATAAAAAAGCCTAAGTTTACTAGATTCTTGGATAAAATACTTAGTCCCATAATTGGTAAAAGTGTTGTTCTATATTTTAAAAAGGTGGGAAAAAAGTGGTAAAAAATACATTTCCTTTTAAATTAATATCTAAAAAGGAGCTAAATGAGACTGCAAGGTATATAGCTAAAAATCAATATCCCTCAGGGGCTATCCCCTGGTTTAAAAAAAACATTTTAGACCCTTGGGATCACGTAGAAGCTGCAATGGGTCTATCAATTGCTGGATTTGTTAAGCAAGCAAAAAAGGCTTTTATGTGGATGGCAAAGATGCAGGAGCCAGATGGAGGCTTTTGGCCTGCATATGATGATACTGTTCCATTAGATAAAAGCAGGAAGGAATCCCACCACGCTCCATACCTGGCTACTGGATTATATCACTATTTTTTAATTACTAAAGATATAGAATTTTTATACACAATGTGGGAGCATGTAGAGGCGGCCATTGAATTTGCCTTGAATCTCCAGAGCCCAGAGGGAGAAATATATTGGGCCTTGCTACCTGAGAATAAAATTTATAAAGACTCTTTAATTACTGGATGCTCATCAATATATAAGAGCATTGAAAGTGCTATTTTAATAGCCAGAAAGATTGGCATAAGTAAACCTAAGTGGATAGAGGCCAGGGAAGAACTTAAATTAGCCCTGACAAAAAGGCCCCATCGATTTGACAGGACCTGGCCATCAAAAAATCGCTTTGCAATGGACTGGTTTTATCCTGTGATGTGTGGAGTGATTAGGGGAAGTCAGGCAAAAAAAAGAATAAATGAAAAATGGTCTATATTTGTGGAACAAGACCTTGGATGTAGATGCGTAAGCGATGAGCCCTGGATTACTGTTGCTGAATCCTGTGAACTTGTAATAGCCCTTTTAGGAGCAGGGATGAACTCTAGAGCAATAAAGCTATTTAATTGGTTACACAAAAATAGAGATAAAGACGGAGCGTATTGGACTGGCTATCAAAAGGAGCTTAAAATATTCTGGCCAGAGGAAAAACCCACTTGGACTGCTGGAGTGCTCCTTCTGGCGGCAGATGCACTTTTAAAACTCACCCCTGCATCAAACCTATTCTTACAAAACTGGCTTATTACTCAGCCACAAATAAAAAAATTAATTTCTGTAAAAAGTGGGGTAAGCAGAAATGTATAAATACTCAATACCCTATTCTTTTTAATATTCCAAGGGTATTTACAAATTTATATTCTTCAAAAAGCCCAGAAGCAAGAGCCATTTCATATACACGCCTTGGTGCATCTCCTCCCAGTGTCGGGTCAAAAAACACGTCATGTATCCCCAAAAAACCCCCAGGGATTATATGGGGTGCCCAGGATATATAGTCTCTTTTGGCAGACTCAAAACTGTGACTTCCGTCTATAAAGACAAAGGATAAGGGAGTTGCCCATTTTCTTGCCACTATATGAGATTTAGCCACTATTGGGACAACATTATCTAACAATAAGGCCCTTTCTATGTTCTTTTCAAATTCATTAAAGGTATTTATTCTGCCCAACTTCTCATCATATAGATCTGGGTCAAAATATTCTTCACCAACTTGATGTTCCTCTGAGCCCCTATGGTGATCAATGGAAAAAAGTATTCCTCCACTTTCTCTAACACCAACGCCTATGCAAATTGTAGAGAGGCCACAATAACTGCCAATCTCAAGACATGGACCCATTCTAGCAGAGCTTAGCCCCATTTCATACAATGTATCCATTTCATCTTCTGCTAAAAAGCCTTTGACTTCTGATAAAAAAGGAACCTTTTCTTTTATTTTTGTCATAACTATCACCAGACAAACAAGGGGATGGAAAATCCCTTAACCAGCCCATCCCCTGTTACATAATTTAAATAACATTTGCATTCTTTAGTGCATAAAGAACCACTTTTTGCATTAATTTCTCTTTCATTGTACTTGGATTATCCAATTTCATCCGCTCCAAATAAGGTCTTGCTTGAGCAGAATACGATCCTTTTGTAAACAAGCTCTTGGTGAGTTTGAGTTTGCCAAAAACATTTTCCTTTGCCAAGGCCTTTAATGCTCTTCCAAGAACCAATTCTTCTTTCGTGAACTCAGATCCAAAAGGAAAATCCTTTATAACACCCTTTTGCTTGTATTTTTGCATCACACTATTAATTTTTTCTGGGGTATTATACCTAAACCTATCAGGAATTCTATAGCCCTTTGGAATCTTCATACTTTTTTTGGCCTTTTTAAGAAGTTTCTCCTGAAAACGAGAATCTGTTACATTCAAAAGGGCCATCATAACTTCTTTGTCTGTTTTTCCCCTTAAATCAGCAATGCCGTATTCTGTAACCACGATATCCCTAAGGTGCCTTGGAACTGTCGCTTCTCCATATTCCCACACAATATTTGACGTTACTTTTCCATTAATTGTCTTTGTGCTCCTCAACATTATGATAAATCTGGCATCAGGCAGGGCATGCGCCATGGCAACAAAGTTGTACTGGCCTCCAGGACCACTTAACACCCTTGAATTATTTAGTGTATGAGATATTATTGTCCCATTTAACATGACCATAAGTGCAGCATTTATAAAACGCCCATCCTTTCTCTGTAGGGACCTCAATTTTTCATCACCATAAAGTTGATTTATTTCATTAACCCCCCTCATATTTATCTCTTTTAATCTCTCTTCAGGCATAGCCCTCAGGTACTCATAAAATTTATTAGGGCCAAAGAAAAAACTTGCATTTATCAATATTCCATTTTTTAAATGATCTCCAAGGCAATATTTGGTAACCTCATTGAAATTTGATTTATCACCTAAATCATTTGAAAATTCCTTATCACCAATTTTCAATACATTATTTTCTAAGGCTACTTCTTGTTTAAAGATCCCAAATTTTTTCAGGTAATCCACATCTTCTTGGGTCAATTGCTGATGAATGGCAAGCTCATCCATTAAATACTGTAGAACATCTGGATGGATCTTTGAATTTATTTTCCCCTCATTAACCAATTTTTGAATAGCAATATCATCATAAACCCGTCTCTTGATGATCCCTGCCTTATAAAGTTCTATCATTGTGTCAACAAACATCTCAGAGGATATATGCAGTCCTTCCTCAAATGTGCCTGTACCCCCGTAATTTCCTATTAATTCACTAGCAGTGTCTAATACACCAAGATCGTTTAGAATATTTTTATACTCTGAATTATTTTGATGCCTTAATACAAGTCCACTTATAACAGCATCCCCAAGGGAGCCTATTCCAACCTGAAGTGTCCCACCATCCTTTACAAGACTACTTGCTTGCAATCCTACTGTCCAGTCAGTAAGAGATACAGGCTCCTTTGGCACATGAAACATCTCAAAATCATATTTTCTATTATCCACAACCACATCGTAAAAATCCTCTTCAACCAGTGCCTTGCCATACATAAATGGAGCCTTTTCATTGGTCTGGGCAACAATAACTCCTTTTTTGCCGTTTTCAATTTCCTTTCTCATTATTTGTCCAGCTTCTAGATGTGTATCTGGGTCTGAACTCATGCTAAAATATCTTTTACCATCTATATCCTTTTTGTTTATTTGCTGGACAAGGACATTTACACCCTGAATTATTCCATCTCTCACTGCATGGGTGTAATTGGAACAAAGAAAATTTTGTTGAGAGTGTGCACAGTTAAGCCTGGCTCCTGGTTTGAAAAAAAACTGGATCAATTCAAAATTTGAAGGAGGATTAGAGAGTTCATTCACATATTCTAAAACAGGATAGTCAGGCCAAAGCCTTTTCACCATGGGCTCAATGAGCCTTTTTTCTAACTCGTTTTTCCAGGAAGGGGGGTTTAAATTAAGGGCTGTAATGAGTTTTAGATGGATAGACTTATCTTTTTTTATCCTTTGATAAAGGGCATTTAAAAGATGATTTGGCTTACCTATGCCAAAAGGAGCTGCTACTATAAGATCCTTGCCCACCCTTTTTATAATTTCATCAACACATGTTTCAACATCGTCTAAATATAAAGGTCTTTGATTATCCATAATAAATACTCCCCTACTAGATTTTAAATTTTATATCCTATGAGAAAATTTATCTACTATGTCAAGAAAAGTTAGAAAGGAAACAAAGTTTTTAAAAGGAAAGCACAATTTATATTAAACACAAAATTATTAAAGCAAGGCTGTAGTTATTTTTTCTAAGTAGCAATATAGCTCTTTAAAAAAACCGCCATCTCCAGGAAATGGCCCTGTTAATTTTAAAAGCAGGTTGTGGATTTTTGATGAGCCAAATTTATCCGGCGGGCGTTGGGTATTTTCCAGGAAAAATTGTCTCTGCAATATTATATACTCTTCAAAAGACTGAATGAATTTATTGAAAAGGGCCAAAAAGTCTTTTTTTGTTCTCCTCCAGAGTTCTTTGGAACTCTTTGTTGGTTGAAATTCCAGCAATAATGAACACATACACAAAAGGCTATTTAAACAAAGGCCTATAACTCCCCTTCTCCATCCAAGGAGCCACTTCTTTCTCCAGCATATAAGAAAATTTTCCTGCGCCTTGTCTATAAGCTCTATAAGAGAATTTTTAACATAGATTAAGTCTTCATCTCCCCAATTTATTTTAGGATTTCTTAGATCAAGCTCCTCAATTTCTCTATATTCAATTTGATCTTGAATAAAATCAGACAAAATATGGACAAAAAACCTGTTGGCAAACTCAGACGCAGGGGTCTCAAGGTGGGGATAACTTAAAAGAAATCTTCCCTTAAAATAATCCCCAATAAGAATACATGGTTCAGATACAAGTAACTCAAAATTTAGATTTATGCCATATATATCCTCTACATGGGAGATGTCCATTTTTTCTAAGATATTATAGGGGATATCTGCAATCCAGAGGTCATCTCCTGGGGCCTTATATCTTGCCAAGACTTTTACATTTTCAGAAGGAATCCAATCAAACTGAGAGGGCCACCACACTGGCATCTGCCCTTTATCCTCTACAAAAGAGCTATCTAAAAATGCATCATGATCTAAATCAACCCATATATGTCCACTAAAGTTTGGGAGACGCAAAGACATATTCTTCCTACCAAAGGGACATAATCCAAGGTTCAACTCCCCATGATTTAGAGCCAAACCTGCCCCTCCACAAATACCAATATAAATCCCACCTGTTTTCACATACTCCCTTAGTGTCTGAATCCCCCTGTCTTTTAATGTTCTGGCCTTTTGTGATGCAAATCCCCCAGGAACTATTAATACTTTTATATCCTTTAGTTTATCAAGTTTGGTGTTATCAATGAGCTCAAAATCAATCTCTAGTTCCTTGAAAAAATGGATAAACAACCCTCCCCACATATGTGAATCGGGAAAGTAGAGACCAATCA
>JAMOQN010000179.1 GCA_027063985.1 Desulfohalobiaceae bacterium | reverse complement strand
TTTTGTACATCTCTTCCTTTCATATGCAAGTATTTAAAATCTACCCCTTTAAACGCTAATTTTTTAAATTCTACATTTCTATTATCTTGATGACACCTATTACAGGTTCTTTCTCCCTTCAGGCTTTCATGACATTGTACGCACGACAAAGCATACTCTTTAGGCATTACTTCATGTTCAATCCTCCAATACATCCTGGTTCCTACCCACATATATTTTCCACTATATTTTAATCCTGCCTTTTTCATCCCTTCTTTAAAACTCTTTTGCCAGTCAAAATTTTTCCAATATGCACTTTTGTCTTCTTTATTGTACGGGAATAAATGGGGAATAAGTAAATATCTATATTTGGCATCTGCTCCTTGAATTCCTTTCATGACCTTAAAAGGAGTTATTTTAGACATAGGGTCTTTTATTGATCCTATTGGTTCTACAATATTAGTAAAGACTAACTTCTGTTTTTCCTCATAACTAAGAGATTCTTTAGGACCAAATCCCCTGGCATCTGGATTTATTTTATCTCCTATAAACATCCTTTTAACATAACCATTAAACCATTTATAAACAGGTTTTGCTGACTCCTTCCAGCGAAAACTTCCTTTTTTAAAGTGATATGTTGGTTTACCATATTTACCTTTTTCTATCCCTCTTTTTTTGTCTCCAGCAGTAGACCAATCCCACCATACCTTGGTTGGTATACACTTGGCATAAATAGGAGAATGACATGTGTTGCAATCTATGGTTTTACAGTGCTTATTTAAATGATGGCTTAAAAGTTTATTGCGATAATGGGGAGTGTTAGAATGACAATCCTCACACGTAAAAACACCTTCTACCACAGGAGAAGACATGCTTCTTCCTGGAATCTTATGATTTTTAGTTTTATGACAATCAATACATTCAAATCCATATCCACCCATATGTACGTCACATGTCCTACTTGGCCAATATAGAGCAGAATTTAAATCTGCATGTTTTACTGCATCTCCACCTCCACCACTAAAATGGCAATAACCACAATTTTTTCTTTTAGGATGTCCCACATTTTGAGCTACATAAGTTAAATCAACACGTTTGTCTGGCATTCCAGCCTTAGGTGGAGCTTTTTTATAACTTCCAGTTTGGTCATGACATATTAAGCAATCCATTTTTGTCATATCTGAAAAATCAAAAGAAGAATCTTTCCATCCATACCCAACATGACAACTTGTGCAACGAGCCTCGTTGCTAATTGGGGATATTCAGTCATTATTTAAAACATCTGTTCCTTTCCCATGTTTTGTACACTTAAGATGATTTACTGTATAAGGAGAAGGTCCTCTCCACAACCAATGTGCAGATGTTAACATCTCCTGACCTGCATTTTTATGACAGCGTAAACACTCCTGTGTAACCTGAGTAGGTGTAGGATCTTTGGGTAGTTTCACAAGTTTCTTATGATCTGGCACATTTTTTAAATGACAACCTGTACACCCAATAGGACCTTTTTGCCTTTGCTTGTGACATCCTATACACCTTTGATGATATGCAGCTTTTAATCCTATTCTCCCCGCATGTTCTGGATTAAAGGCATCTTGATGACATGCCCTACATGGAAGTATTTTATTTGGTGAATCCTTTGGACTATAATGATGACATATAACACAATTTTCATTTAAAGTCTTTGCATGAGCTCCATGCATAAACCTTACTGGGCCATATATATCTTCATATGTATTTACAAAAGGACTTTGCAGTACCATATAAGTGGATTTTATGTCCTTTATTCCTATACCCAAATGTCTAAACCTCATTTGCCTTAATATTATATCCTCTTTAAATACATCTTTTACAAATTCATATTTCTTTTGAGCTAATTTTAAAGCTTTTATGTGATCTTTAGGTACCCATGTTGAAGGTCTTGGGTGATAATCTTTTCTTATTTTTGTAGTTGCATCAGGAGAGCTGTAAGAATTACTCACAACAAGACATAACATAGTTAGTAAGAATATAATTTTTTTCATTTTCTACCTCCTTCTTTTGGAGCAGAAATTACAGGACAAAATGTCACAAACACACGATATAAGAAAAATATAGCAGAAACAAATGAACAAGTTACCAATATTTCTCCTATGGAAGGATAATAAGTACATTTAGCAAAATGAGGATTAAAACCGACTATAAACACATTTATTCTATTTAAAAGGACTCCTAAAACAATAAGTAAACTCGCAATAAAAAGTAACCTTCTTGAATTTCTAACTTTATCAAAAAGTAACATAATCCATGGGACTATAGCGCCAAAAACTATTTCAATTAATAATGAATTACTTTGGCCTGTGCCATCAAAGATATTCCAAAATTTTCCTCTATATATTAAATCTCCCAATTTAAGAGCAATATAAATGCCAAGCAAAATAATTACTATTCTAGACAACTTACTCAAAATATCCATTTCTGAAGATAATTTTAAAGATGAGGTGGCTATAGTTGTCTCTACAATTACCATTGGGTATCCCACAGCAAATGCTGAGGTTAAAAATAAAAGTGGAAGTATAGGAGTATACCATAAAGAAGATAATTTTGTTGGAGCTATTAACAATAATGTACCTAAACTAGACTGGTGCATACAAGATAAAACAACCCCTAGTACAATAAATATCCACATAAATTTATCTAATCCTTTATTCAAAGACTTTAAAATTGAAATTTTTTCACCATATCTTTCTGCAATTACAGGTAAGAATTCTATCCACAATACAGTTAAATATGTCATTACACACATACCTACTTCAAATAAAACAGATGTATGGTTTTGAAAAATAATAGGTTTCCATATTGCCCAGGAGCGTCCAATATCTACAAATACACCCAAAGCTACAAAGGTATATCCCAAGGCAGCTGTTAGTAAGGCTGGACGGGTAATAGGTTTGTAAAATTTTTTCCCCAGTATGTGAGCCAAAAAAGCAGTAGTAAATCCTCCTGCTGCAAGGGCAACCCCCGACGCTACATCAATTGCTATCCAGATACCCCAAGGATAACTATAACTTAAATTAGTTGTATAACCAAGTCCTTTGGTATATCTGAAAGCTAAGACTATAATTCCTGCTATCATAAATCCAGTTGCCACCAACATTCCAGGAGTCCAAAAAGGAGTATCCAGAAGTGGACGAGGTCTATTTTTCATTTCCCTCCTCCTTATGTTTATTTATTGCCATTATTCCACTTAATACACCAAATAATACAATAGGTGACCATAAATAAGTAAACAAAGTGGATTGAATTGTTTCAGTAAGTTTAGGAATAGGCCTTTTTGGTACAGAAGGAAAACCAAGTTCTTCCATTGGCTGGTCTGAAATATACAACCAACAAGTGCCACCAACTTCTTTTTCTCCATAGATATGATCTATATACCTTCCAGGATCTTGTTTTATTCTATTTTTAGCTATTTGCAAAAGGTCTTTTCTCCTGCCAAAAGTAATGGCCTCAGTAGGACAAACAGAAGCACAAGCAGGCTTTCCTCCTTTTTTAGAAATTCTTTCAAAACAAAAAGTGCATTTTCTAACCCGGGGAGTAATAGGATTAAAGTATTCATAAGCAGGAATTTCAAAAGGACATGCAACCATACAATATCTGCATCCAATACATTTTTTTACATCATAATAGACAGCACCATTTGGTTGTTTACTTAGTGCACCTGTAATACATGCAGAAGCACAAGCAGGATCCTGGCAATGCATACATTGTATTTTGACATAGGTAGGCAGTAGATTTCCTTCTTTATCTTGTTTTTTGTTGGAAAAAAATCTATTTACAACAGTAAAGGCCTTGTCACTTGGTCTTCTCTTTTCCTCAAATACAGTTTTATCTTCAAAATCCTTTTCTGGTTCAGGCAGATTATTTGCTTCATTACATGCTAATTCACATTTTCTACATCCAATACATCGTGTTACATCAACTAAACAAGCAAAAGGATTCTCTGGTGCCCTGGATTTCCAGGCCTGTGAATCTTTTGGAAGAAACATACTCGTGCCAGCCACCCCTATACTTGTCAGAAATTCCCTCCGGCTTATGTGTTTCATAGATCTCACCTCCTTTTTTTCACATCCATTTTTGTAATACACCCATTCCCCACGCAAACATTATTGTTTGTTTAAATGTTAATACATCTAAACTCAGCTAGCTATCTATTTCAGAGATATAACAACGAATTAACTATCAAATAGCACCTTTTAAATCGTAATGTCTATAAAAAAAATGGATTACTCTCAGATTCAGTATTTTTTATTTTTATAATAGTTGTCTTACCTCAGATAAAATTAAAATTTTTATCAAAGTATCTTAACTAAGCGTAAATTGTGAGACAGTGTTACGGGCATGAAAAGACTTTGGGATATATTTACAGACGCCCAGTTTAAAAAATCCCCAAGACAGCACCCCTAAAAAAGTGATGTGCAAGCTATCCGCAAATCTAGTTGAGGAAATTAAAGGACTACTCAAAAGAAAGGTGTATGAGATATATGGAGCCTAATTTGGTTTAAGGTTAGTTTAAAAAAGGTAGCCGCTGCAAGATCCCAATTGGACAAGATTATGTAACTTCTTTAAAAGATTGAACTTGATTTCTACCTTTTTCCTTGGCCTTGTACAATGCGGTATCTGCATTCTTGATTATAGTTTCAGGCTTAAATGGGGTAAGTCCTTCCGAGCTTGCTACGCCCAAGCTCAAGGTTATAATTCCTGCCGGCAAGGAATTCTTGTTCAAAATCTTCATTTTTTCGACATTTGACCGTATTCTCTCCGCAACATGTATTGCACCATCAAGAGGTGTGTTGGGCAATATAACGACAAACTCTTCACCGCCATAGCGAGCACAAAAATCAGTGGGCCTTTTGAGAGATGCCTTTATCGCTTGAGCTACTTTTTGCAAACACATGTCTCCTTTGATATGACCATAAGTATCATTGTACATTTTAAAATTATCTATATCACACATTATAACGGATAAAGGTTCCTTATTTCTATAACTACGCTCAAATTCTTTTGATAGAGTTTCTAAAAAACTGCGACGATTTGGAATCCCTGTCAGGGTGTCAATTACAACCTGCTTTCGTATTGTGTCATAGGCTTGATCTAATTTTTTTCTTGCAACGATGATGCCCACTATGCCTATAAGAGCTATGAAAATATGCCCAATCAACAGAGGTAAAAATGGGATGTTCATAACAAAAGGCACCGTCACACTAATACCACCTCTGATATCCCCTTCCTTGTATCCCTGTTTAGCATGACATTTTAAACAAGCCTTTCTAGTTATTAAAGGAGCCATATAAAAAAAATATATTTTCCCTCCTTTTTGGATAAACATTCCTTTTTCTTTTATACCTTGTTCAAATTCTTTTAAAAATTGTTTTTCTCTTGCACTCGGCTTATTTTGTGGACGAATAGGCTTGAGGCTGGTGATATGAAATTGTACGCCATTATATTTTTTTGCAATTTCAGAAATCTGCCGGGTCATATACGCAGGGTTTATCTTTGTCAGGGTCAAATTGGCATTTACCCGAATATCCCTCATTGGTACATGGAGATATGGGTTTGGTAATGTTTTTTTAGTAATCGGAACATACACACCGCCGTGACGCGCATTCCAGAGGCGAGTTATCTCAATGAGGTCAAAAAAACTTCTTGCTGTCTGAAAGGCAATGTTTCTTTGCTCATTTTTTGCATTTATGTAATTCCACAAAAAGGATGCTGTAATCAATAGCAACCATAACAAAATAATAAAGATAAAGAGCTTTTTAGTTTTCATTTTATTTTTATCCGATGCCCAGGGGCACTTACCCACATGGAGCAATCCCAAAGGGCACAGCAAAATGGCGGCAAGTGACCCTATTGTTAGCTTTTATTTTTCTGTTTTGGGCAATAAGTTTAAAATGGATTTCAATAGATTTTTAAGTTCTTCCGTACTCAAAATATTGGGGATAAAAAAAGGGAGTCTTTCAAATCATAGACTCCCTTTTCAAAATTCACTACTATCCTACGTTCCTCTATTGCTTTTCTACTCTCAGCTGCACTTTTACCTTGTTTTTGCCATTTGGGCATTCCCATTCCATCACAGGAAAAGAGCCTCCAAATTGTAGAGTATTTATTAATCCAAATAGGTTATGATAAAAAAAGCCACAAAAATCTCCACATTTATGGATACTCAGTTCATACTCTTCCCCTTCTTTCATGCCTATACTGCACTGCCCCTGCATCCCAATGACCTTAGCAATAACCTTATTACCAAGTTTTGGATAGTTTACTGCCATTTCTAACACCTCCTTTTTAATTTTAGAATTTTAACCCCAGCCTAAATGCAATTTAATATCTGTTTCATTCGACCTTTTCTGGGTAAAAAATTTCAATAGGCTACAAAAAGGGCCATTCACATTTCATTTAATAATTACTTCCTCTTATTATATCAGTCAAGCTGCTTTTTTCCTAGCTTCCTTTATTTACAATGTGAACATTGAGCACCTCACTGCTACCAGCGAGGTGCTCTCAAAAATATATCTAAGATTTTTGGCTATTTCCTGAACAGATAAAATATAAAACTTAAGATTATGCTAGCAAGAAGGCAACTTACCCACGGAAAATAGAATTTAAAACCTGGCTTATCAATATAAATATCGCCTGGAAGTCTTCCCAATGGAAATTTTGAGGTAGGAATCTTTGGAAAAATCATTACTATTATGCCAATTATTATAAGAAATACACCTATCTGGATAAGCAATTTCCCAATATCATTCATATTCCATACCTCAAGCCTTATTTAGTGAAATCGCCCTATATTATTTTAATTTTGCATTTTTAATTCTATCCATGGCCTTTTTTACATTTTCCTTAAAATTAAAGGCACTGAGTCTAATATATCCTTCACCACATCTTCCAAAACCTGCTCCCGGGGTGCATACAACTCCACATTTTTTCAAAATTAAATCAAAAAGATCCCACGAATTCATCTCTCCTTTAACCCACACATATGGAGAATTATCCCCTCCAACACAAATAAAACCAGCCTCTTTCATAGCTGATTTTATATTTTTTGCATTTTCCAGGTAGTAGTCTACAAGTTCTTTTACCTGTCTTTTACCTTCTTCTGAATAAATGGCCTCTGCTCCCCTTTGAACTATATAAGATACGCCATTAAACTTAGTTGACTGACGTCTTAGCCAAAGCTCATGGAGACTTACTTTTTCTCCATCTTTTGTATAAGCAAAACATTTCTTTGGCACAACAGTATATGCACATCTAACACCAGTAAAACCAGCTGTCTTTGAAAAACTCCTGAATTCAACTGCAACTTCCTTTGCCCCTTCAACTTCATAAATAGAATGCGGGATATTGGGATCAGTTATAAAGGCTTCATAGGCTGCATCATATAAAATAATGGCTTTATTTTCCCTTGCATAATCTATCCATTTTTTTAATTCTTCCTTTGTAATAGTAGCTCCAGTGGGATTATTTGGAAAGCATAAATAGATAAGATCCACCTTCTCATCTGGAAGATCAGGAATAAAATTGTTTTCATAAGTACAATCCAAGTATTTTATATTGCTGTAACGACCATCTACTAAATCACCAGACCTCCCAGCCATAACATTTGTATCTAAGTACACTGGATAGACAGGGTCAGGAATAGCCACCTTTGCATCATTTGAAAAGAGCTCTTGAAAATTACCAGTGTCGCATTTTGCCCCATCACTTACAAATATCTCATCCTTAGAAATATCAACCCCTCTGTCATTAAAATCATATTTGGCTATTTTTTCACGCAGAAACTCATATCCCTGTTCAGGGCCATATCCCCTAAAAGTAGATGGATCACCCATCTCTTCAACGGCCTTTTTCATGGCGTGTATGCATACCTGGGGAAGAGGCAAAGTAACATCACCAATACCCATTCTTATGATCTCAGTATCTGGATTTTCCTTTTGAAATTCCTCTACCCTCTTTGCAATTTCAACAAACAAATAAGATTTTTGAAGTTTTAGAAAATTTTCATTCACAAATGCCATGAGAGATGACTCCTTTTTTTATCCCTTTTGTACTTTTTTGAAATCATTTAAGAATTTCTCAAGACCAATATCCGTAAGTGGGTGTGCTGCAAGCTTTTTAATTACCTTAAATGGAATTGTTGCTATATGTGCTCCATAGAGTGCCGCCTGTCTTACATGTTCTGGATGCCTTACACTTGCCACTATAATTTCGGTTTTAAAGTCATAATTTTTATAGACTGTAACTATTTCCTGGATCAAATCCATACCCTTTAGGCCAATATCATCCAACCTTCCAACAAAAGGACTCACATAAGAGGCACCAATCTTTCCAACCAAAAGTGCCTGATTTAAAGAAAAGACCAGAGTCACATTTGTAGGAATACCTTCTTTTTCCAGAAAATATGAAGCCTTAATCCCTTCTTCTGTCATTGGTATTTTAATAACTACATTTGGCCCAAACTTTACAAGTTCCCTAGCCTCCTTAACCATGCCCTCAAAATCAGTTGAAAGCACTTCCAAGCTAACAGGTCCATCTACTAGCTCGCAGATCTTTTTTGCAATTTCATTAACATCTCCACCCTCTTTTGCCATAAGTGATGGATTTGTTGTGACTCCGTCAATGAGCCCCATTTTTTTTGCTTCTTCAATTTCCTTAATATTTGCCGTATCAATAAAAAACTTCATGTCAATACCCCCTTTTTTTTCGTAATTCGTAATTCGTAATTCGTGAATCGTGATTCGTAATTCGTGATTCGGAAATCGGAAATCGTCTTATTTTATCTCTAATCACTGTTCACGGTTATTGGTGTATTGGTATATTGGTGTAGTGGTATATTGGTTATTGGTGTATTGGTTCACTATCTTCCCTCTTTCTATTCACAAATCACGAATCACCAATCACGAATCACGGTTATTGGTATATTGGTACCTCATCCACTCATCCACCCATATACCCATTCACCCATTCACCCATCCACCCATTCACGAATCACCAATCACCAATCACGCAATCACGGTTCCATAAAACGACCTGTTAAAGTAGTCTCATAACCTCCTAGGGCCTCAATTTTGGCCTTAAAAGAATCACTGGAAATTATTTCTAAAAGTGCTTTTATTTTTGGATCTTCTAAAAACTCCTTTAAAATAACCAGGTCATATCTTTCCCTAGCAACTTCTATAAAGTCAAGTCCCAATGCCTTGGCAGCAGCATAAATTCCCATTCCTACATCAGCTGTGCCTGATAGCACATTCACACCAATCTCCATATGGGTAAACTCTTCCCTATCATAACCATTTATATCTTTAGGCGATATATTATTTTTCTTCAGTAAATCATCAAACAATATCCTGGTTCCAGACCCCTTTTGTCTATTTACAAAAACCACATCTTTTCTAATTAAATCCTTTACATCACAAATCCCTTTGGGATT
>JAMOQN010000178.1 GCA_027063985.1 Desulfohalobiaceae bacterium | reverse complement strand
TTTTTTTATCTAAGGGGATAATTAAACTTTTTGGAGGAGTTGGATAGCTCATCCCTGCCCATATAATAATTGATATCAATAAAATAACAGTTCCAGCCTTTCTTAAATACTGCCAGACTCTCTCCCAGGTATGAATAACAAGACCCTTTAGAGTTGGAAGCCTGTAAGGTGGTAGCTCCATAACAAAAGGAGTGGATTCTCCTCGTATTACGCTTATTCTAAATAGCTTTGCTATAATAAGTGCCCACAACCAGGAAAAAATGGTCAAAAAAAACATAAGCTTATCGCCAGTTTTAGGAAAAAATGCACTAGCAAGTAACAAGAATACTGGTACCTTTGCGCCACAAGAAAAAAACGGTGCTGTCAAAATAGTGGCTATTTTTTCTTTTGGCCCCCTCAATGTCCTGGTGGCCATAATACCTGGAACTGCACATCCACCTGGGATACCCCCTGAGATTATAAAGGGCATAACTGAATATCCATGGAGACCAAATATCCTTAACACACGATCCAGCATATACGCCATCCTCGCCATGTAACCACTGTCCTCTAAAAAGGCTAAGATGAAAAACATGATCATAATCAAAGGGACAAAACTCATAACCCCGCCTACCCCATCTATAATTCCTGAAATCACAAGGGATTTAAAAAAACCAGGAGGAAGATAGTTAGAGGCCAAGTTAGATAAAAATCCAAAAAAATCTTGAATCAAAGCAAGGGGGTATTCCCCAAACAAAAAAGTCATCTTAAACATTAGATATAAAATAACAACCATAATAAGCGGGCCAATAAATCTGTGTGTCAGAACCCTATCTATTTTATCTGAAATATCCAATCTATCTGGATCAAAACGGTATTTTATTACTCCTTTTAACAGGGAATGAATATAACCATATCTATAATCAGCAACTATTGCCTCTGGAACAGTATTTAAGGTCTTTTCACAATGAGTTGACACCTTATGAACGAGAGACTTTAATCTATTAGACACATCTAAATCCTGCGCATCACCTTGAGACAATATATCCTCATCTTCCTCTAAGTATTTTAAAGCTATCCATCTGGCTGGATATTTTTCAGTTAAAAACTTGTTTTTCTCTACAATTGTTGAAATCTCTTCAATCACGGGATCCAAGTCTGGTCCATATGAAATAGTAAGAGGCGTCCAATCCCTTTTCTGGATTGAACAATCAATCATCCTTTCAATTAACTCATCTTTACCTATACCCTTTTTTGCCACCATTGGCACCACGGGACACTTTAAAAGAGAAGACAATTTATCAATATCTATTTCCATCCCCTTCTTTTCCACCTCATCCATCATATTTAGGACTAAAAGTAAGGGTGCACCAAGTTCCATAAATTGCACTGCCAAATACATGTGTCTCTCTAAATTTGTGGCATCAATAACGTCCACCACCAAAGATGGTCTCTCATTTACAAGAAAATTTCTGGCAACTAACTCCTCTTGAGAATATGCTGTAAGAGAATATGTCCCAGGCAAATCAACAATCCTTAACTTTACATCTCCAGATTTTACATACCCCTCCCTCTTCTCAACTGTAATACCAGGATAGTTTCCAACATGCTGCCTTGCACCAGTTAAAAGATTAAAAAGCGTGGTCTTTCCTGAATTGGGGTTGCCAGCAAGGGCTATTGTAAATTCCTTCATATCTCCTCCTGAGGATAGGCCTTATAACCTGAACTTATCAACTTTGGTTAAACTAAACTGATAATCTTGACCTTTATGTATAGTCAATAAAAAACGGACCCAGCAAATAGCATTTTTTTT
>JAMOQN010000177.1 GCA_027063985.1 Desulfohalobiaceae bacterium | reverse complement strand
ATTTCTTCAATGATGCAAAATATTGGAGCAGCGGCACTTTTTTTGCCCGCAGCTCAGAGGATAGCAAAAAGGACTGGAGTCCCCATATCAAGAATCCTCATGCCCATGGGATTTTGTGCAATTATAGGTGGTACATTAACCCTTGTTGGTGCCAGTCCCACTATCCTTTTAAATGATTTGCTGGTATTAAATGGCCAGAAATTAAAGCCTTTTGGGTTGTTCACTCAGACACCAATAGGTATTTGTCTCCTTTCTTCTGCTATAATTTATTTTGCTTTTTTTGGAAAATACATCTTACCTTCAGGTGAAGGTCAGGCTGATAAGGGAATTTCCGACCTTCTTATGGAGGCTTATAGGGGGCTTGAGAGTGTTTTTGAATTAGATATTCCAGAGAGTTTTGATGGTCCAAAGACCTTAGAAGAATTGGCCATAAGGGAAAAATTTTTAGTTACAGTAGTGGGTATATATTTTTCCAAGAAAAAAGATAGGACCCTTGTTCCAAGAAGCACCGACAAACTTTCTCCTGGCGATACAATTGCGGTAGTTGGTAAGAGAAAGAACGTGGAAATTATGGCAAGGGAGTTTAATTTTAGATTAAAAGACCAATTGGAAGTATTTGCAGAAGATCTTGCCAGGACAAATGCAGGCCTTGCAGAGGCTATAGTGTCTCCACGTTCTGAGCTAATAGGTAAGACTTTAAGTGAGATAAACTTTAAAGAACTCTTTGGGGTTAACCCTGTAGCCCTATTTAAGGGAAACAAAATATTTTATTCTGGGCTTACCAATATAAGGCTTAGCATGGGAGATACTTTACTCTTGTTTGGTCCATGGGCAAGATTTCATATACTTAAAAACAGACCCCAGCCTAGACCCCTTAGTTTTGCTTCACCCCTTGAAGGAGAGATATTAAAGCCTCAAAAGGCAAAATGGGCGGTATTTTGGTTGATATTGGCCCTTTCTCAGGTAATCTTCTTTAAGGTGAAATTAGCCGTTGCACTCATGTCTGGTGCCCTTGGAATGATAATAACTGGAGTATTGACAGTAGATGAGGCCTATCAATCAGTAGATTGGATGACGGTATTTTTGCTAGCAGGCCTAATCCCCCTTGGAATTGCCTTTGAAAAAACAGGCACTGCATCTTTTATTGCCCATAAGATCATGGAAATTATAGGTAAGCCCCAGCCAATAGTGTTGCTTGCAGTTGTGGGACTCCTCACTTCCTTTTTTACATTGGTTATATCCAATGTTGGTGCCACAGTATTGCTTGTTCCCCTATGTATGAACATGGCGGTTATGGCAGGTTGTGATCCAAGGATGGCAGCCCTGGTTGTGGGACTTTCTGCATCAAATACCTTTGTACTCCCAACCCATCAGGTAAATGCACTGGTAATGAGACCTGGTGGATATAGAACAGTGGACTATGTCAAGGCAGGTGCTATTATGACTGTATTGTTCCTTGTAGTGGAACTCACAGTTATATACCTTTTCTATGGAGTTAAATAGTAAAATCTAATGGAGAACTTCCAGTGCTTCTTTATTTCCATCAAAACGGAGGGATTATATTATGGCAATTATTACTGTTTCGAGAGGAAGTTATAGCTTTGGGAAAATAATATCAGAGAGGGTCGCACAAGTTTTAGGTTATAAATGTATTAGTAGAGAAATTCTGGTTGAAACTGCATCCAAGCACCATGTTCGAGAAAAAGACCTTTTTAAGGCATTGCACGACTCTCCTTCTTTTTTTGAAAACAAAAAAAACAGAGAAAAATATCTAAATATGATAAAGGCAACCCT
>JAMOQN010000176.1 GCA_027063985.1 Desulfohalobiaceae bacterium | reverse complement strand
CACTCACACTGATCACTAATATCTATTGGGTTATTTCACTTGCCTTAGAACCAGGAGAATGTAAGGTGCTCAATACATTTTGACCTTTCTCTGTCCTCTTCCATGCCTCAAAAAGCTGCATCCATTCTTTAAAATCAAAAACCTTTTCATCTAACTGATCTTCATGGGCTGAAACCCACAGGTGAAACACAGATACCTCTACTTCAAAAGATTTACTGTTTAACACGCTAGGAACCATTGCAGGGGGAAATTTCTTACCTTCAAGTTTTCTCAGGATAAAATCTGTAACTGCTCTTTGGGATATCTCAGGGGTAATTTTTTTATTATTGAGCTCATTGGCCAGCTCATAGAGGAGCTCATACTCTTTTTTAATATGCTCCATTACTTCATTGGGTACCTTTAAAACTACAAAATCTCCTTCACTACCTTGAGATGCAAAATAAAAACGAAGCCACATCTCGAATTTTATTACATCACTAATCTCTTTTAATGCATATTTAAATTTATTGTCTTTCATATCTTCTCCCTAAATCTTGTTTTTAAGCAAAACCTACAGCTATATGTTCTTTGCTTGGTATTATATTGTTCTAAAAAATCCAACTACACGCCCCATTACCTCAAATCTGTTTTCGTCATAAGGAAGAGGGGGATAAGTAGCATTATCTGCTAACAAAATCAAACTGTTTTCCCCTATACCTATTCTTCTAACAAAAAATAGTGGAGTTTTATATTCCAACAACTTAAAGACAAATACATCTCCCAATTTCATGTCCTTTGATTTATCAACTATTAAAATATCTCCAGGATAAAAGGTAGACACCATACTATTTTCCAGCAACTTGAAATAAAATTTTTCATTACACTGAGATACAGATATTTCTACCCCCTCAGAAAAATCAACTAAAATGTCTCCACTGCCTTCATCGCCATTATTTGGGCATAAAGGCATTAAATGGATCCTTTTTGGGCCTGATTGTCCACTATAAGGATCTCCTTTACCTGTTATGAGATATGTGGGATTTAGATTGTATTTTTCTGCAATATGAATAACCCACTTATAGGGGACGCTATTTTTTTGTTTGGCAATTGATATGGCAGCCCTTCCTACCCCCAGCTCATTTGCAAGCTGAATTTGTTTTTTGATTGGAGTTAGCTTGGTAACTCTCTCAAAAAATTGATTAAAATCAAGGTCTGTCATAGCGGAGCATACCAATTGGTCTTTCCTGCTTCAAAACACCATTGACCTGGTACACCTCGTGTAGAAGCATATCTTGGATGCTTTAACCATTTAATGACGTTTTGATAGGAGTTGTAAATTTTTATAAATGTCTTTTCATCTCCGCCCATATCTGGATGGTATTTCAAAATACTCTTCCTAAAGGCCCGTTTTACAAACGCGTATGGATCCTCGCTAGCGATCAAATCAAGCCTGTTTATTTTGAGACAGCCTAAATGCTTTGAAACTCCTACTAAAGATATCTTTTCTTTTGGGATAAGTATATTTTTATTGAATATATGAGTCTTGGCCTGTTTCAATACTCCTCTGCAAGCAGCATCCCTATTACCATAATTTTTCAGTTTATCCCACCAGATTTCTCCAAGCAAAAACAACATCTTCTCCATGTCATATATTGGGCGTTTACCTGGGGTACGGTTATAAAAAAATGAATAAACATCTTCTGAGCTATATGGGAGGATATTTAATCCAAGTATCTGTTCATTGAAAAAGAATGTGGCATACCTTGCATTTACTGCTCTTAAAAGATTATTAAACCACTTTAATCTAAATACAAATTCTTCTTTGCAACTAGAAGAACAATACTTTTTTCTTCCCCTATCTAAAGGAATTCCGCAACACTGACAAATCCTAAATCTTTTCACTGTATCAGGATATAGATTAATGTCTCTTGGTTCCATAGGGATTTCATAACAACTACTTTTTCCTAAGGCAAGTTTGATATTTTGGTGGGAGAAAAATTTTTCTTTAAGTTAAATTTTTTTTAAAAAATCCAAAATCTTTTTTTCCATGTTTTCTCCAAATCCAGGAAGGGATCTTATTTTTCCATTTTTAGCATAATCTAAAAGCTCTTTTAGAGATGTTATGTTTAAAGTGTCACATAGGATTTTTATTTTTTTAATGCCCAGTCCATGGATACTTAGCAATCTTAAAATATCCCTAGGATATTTTGCCCTCAATTTTTTTAATTTCTCAAGATCACCAGTTTCTACGATTTCAATTATTTTATTTTCTATATTTCTCCCAATTCCTGAAAAGACCTTTAGGTCTTTTCCTTGTTTAACCATCTCACATAAGTCTTCTCCAATCCCACGAATTACTTGGGCAGCACTTTTATAAGCCCTTATTTTAAAAAAATTTTCTCCTTCTAATTCCAGATAGTTTGCAAGTTCCTCTAATTTATCTGCAATTTCTTCATTGGTTATATTAAAAAACACCATCTGCTAGTTAGCTCCAAAGATCGTCTAAAACACCAGATAGACCAAGAAGCTCTATTTTTTTCATTAAAAATTCTGAGATAGTAGGTTTAACTGGCCGCTTAATCAAAGACATAGATGCTTCTGAAGGAAGTTTGCACCCTTTTTTTTGATTGCACCGAATGCAGGCAGTTACTACATTGGTCCAGGAAAAATCTCCGCCTCTAGATTTTGGAACAATGTGGTCAATGGTAGGCCTTGACTTTATTTTCTTTCCACAATACTGACAGATGTAGCCATCCCTTATAAATATATTTTTCTTTGATAAGGGCACACTCCGCCTGTACAAACTCCTAACAAACTTAATTAGCCGAACTACCAGGGGGATCCTTATTTTGTGGTTAAAACCATGTATTACTCTATTGGTATATTTTATCACCTCAACCTTCTTTTGGACCAGAAGTTTTACTGCCCTTTTCCAGTTAATTATGTTTAAATAAGTGTAATCTGCATTTAAAACTACAACTACCCCCATCCTCTAACCTCACTTTTTTTACATTACTACAAAGTATTGGTTAGGATGGAATATAGATAACAACATATTGCCCTTTTTGTAAAGGGCTAGGTATTATTTACCATAATTTGGTGATTTTTGTCTCTGGATAATAGAATTTAAGAATTTCACGATACTTATATCCCTGTTTTCCCATTTCAGCACTTCCCCATTGGGAATACCCAACACCATGTCCCCAACCCTTTCCTGAAAAGATAAATTTATTGCCCCTTTTTTCTATTGAAAATAAGATTTCTGGAAGTCTAAGTGCCCTCCGCAAAATGGTCCATGTCCTATATTCCTTATTCACAGTATCAGAGACTATCTTGACGCTGATAATTCTTCCTGAAGGACTTACCTTTTGGGGCAAAATTTTTTTTAAATTATGTACAGGGACACCAATTCTCCTGAGTTTTTTTTCTACTTCAGATATGGAAAAACTCCTTTTCCAAGAAGACATTTTGCCTTTAAGTGACATGGGATCAGGGTGTGCCACAAGGTATCTTTTATTTAATTTGAATATATATTTTGCATCTGCAGTATATCCCCCACTGTTTGCAGTGTACATGGCTAAGATTGGTCTATTTTGTTCCATTAAAACCAATCCCCTGGTCTCATTAACGGCCTGTGTAGTCTTTTTTGTCTCTCGATCAACCCCTTTATAAGCCTGATCCCCCTCATTATCCACTAAGTCATACTCCCAGTTTTTTCTGTGCAAAACCTGATAGTAGGCATAGGTCCTTGAAGCCACAGCCTGGGCCTTAAGTGTTTCAATGGGCCATGAAGGATAAGATTCTGATGGAACCACTCCCCATAGATATTTTTCAATATCAAGTATATTTAAAACCATTAATCTGGATTTTTTTGGCTTTATAACAACCTTTCCTCGGACCTTCTTTGAATATTTACCAGATTTAATCCTGATGGGCGATTTTGCTTCTACTATAATTTCTCTTGCCCTTATACTTGCCGTATCAAACACTATACTTTGTTTTTCAATGGGCTTTCCATTTACTTTCAAACCATTTCCTTGTAATTTAATAAGTCTCGCCTTTCTTAAAAGAAGCACTCTAACAAGAGGTGGCTTTTTTTCTATTGTTGGCTTAACAACAGGGGGCGGGGCTACAGCCTTTTTTGCCTGCTCCAATAAAACTTCTGCCTGAAACCTAAAACGGCCATTGGGATATTTAGAAAGATACCTAGACAAAACATTTGCAGCATCTTTATATTTTTTCATATCAAAAAGCAAAAGTCCTTTTCTATATAAGGCTATTTCCATGCCTTCAGGATAATTGGAGATGATTTTGTTATAAATCTCCAATGCCTGATCCTCTGCATCTAAAAATGTGGCAAAGAGATTTGCCTTATGCAAAAGAACCTTTAATTTTGTTTTTTTAAAAGGTGTTACATCAAAGGCAGTGTTATAGGCTTCAAGTGCATCAAGATATTTCCCAACGTCTATTAAATAACTGGCATAATTAATATTCCATTGGGCTAGTCTCTCCTGGGACAGGATTTCATTACTAAATGTGGAGGATGCATAAATCCCTTTATTACCTATTAAAAAAAATAAAAACAATAATATAGCTATGTGTCTTAATCTATATCTCATTAATTACTCTCCTTATTTGTTTTTTTTATTTTGTCATTAAAATGAAATTTTTTGGAAATAAAACCTCTTTTTATTTGCCCTATTATTTCTATATTGTTTTTGTTAAAGTCCACCTTGCCAGATGCATATAGATTTAGAAGAGAGGAGTTTAAGGTAACTTGTTTTATGTTAATTGTCTTTAGTCCACCATTTAAAAATAATGCAAACTTATTAAATTCTAAACTATCTTCTAATTTCGAAGGATTTAATTTCACAAAACTAAGTATATCTAATATCATACTTACTTTCTTACCCAGATTTGATAGTTTTAAAATTCTTCCATTATTTACATCAATATACACATCAAAAAACAAATTTTTCTCTATTTTTTTAATAGTATCACCTTGGAAATTTATATTTGCCTGAATATCTGTATCTCCTGTAATATAAACTGGCGCCTTGTTTATAAAGCAACCTAATAAATGGTCTATTGGGACACTAACCGCACGAATATCGACTATTCCTGACGCACCTTTGTCTAGAAATTCTGCTCCACCAGAAAAGGAAATATTGCAAAAATACCCATTAAATCCAATGGAAGGATGATCTTTTAACAAGATATCTCCCTTTAATGAAGATACCTCATATTCATGTTCGTTTGTTAAATATAGCAGTGAATCAAACTCAAGATGGTAATGGGATGAAAACTCTTTAATAGCCTCAGGAATTTGAATCTTTATTTCTATATTATTATCAGATTTTTGGGGAGGGTTACTCTGTTTTTTGTTTTTTTGTTTGTTGTAAGCATAAAATTTTATCTTTCTTGTAATAAGGTCAAATCTATCAGACAAAAGCTTGGTCTGAGTAGAACCTATAACTTTTCCAGATGGAAAAATTATAGAATAATCAAAGTGAACAACATCTGCCTGATCCTTTTTGGCCTTAAAAGATGATATATTTATATCATCCTTTTCTAAATTAGCGATTGTTAAATCAAAAAAAGTATCTTTATATATACTTTTTAAGCTATGAGCTATATTTTCTAGAGGAATCTTTGTATCAAATTTTAAAAGAACATTTCCTTTTTGATTGACCTTAGCATTTAGAGTTCCATTCTTTAATTCAAGTATCTTGTTACTTACACAAATATATGTTTTTAATTCTTTAATAAATGCTGATAAGTCATTGTATTGAAGGTTTGAGGCATATATTCCTATATTGGATTTAATATTAATCTTTTTATCTCTTATACCAAAATCAATAAATATTTCATTTACTTGAACATCTCCTGTAACATTTAAATTACCATTAGATTGTTTTACGATTCCGTTTTTTACTTGAGATACAATCTTTTGTGCCGATAATTTCAATTTATTGTTCTGGATATTGATATTAATAGGGCTAGAAACAACCTTCAATATTGAACCTGCATCTGTATGGATTGGAATTGCTCCTTTTGGAACAACATTGCTGGTAAAAAAAACAATAGTAGAATTATTTTTGTGCTCAAAGGATGCATTAACAGTTAGATTTACTGATAATTTTGGAATGGTTAATGATTTTGTATTTATGATATCTATATTTTTTTTCAACATTAGATTGTGCAAATTCACCAAAATCGCACTTGATTTTACTTCAGTTTTATTAAGAGAATAAATAAAATTAGTGGAATTGGTTAAAATAGATAATATAACAGGATTTTTTTTGTTATTATAAATAATTACAGATGCTGGATTGGCATCTATATTTGCGAGAAATTTAGTTAAATGGATCTTTTTTGTTTCTAGGCCAGTTAGACTGGCATAAACGTCTTTTAAAGATAAAACGCCCTTTGCCTTTATGTCATTTACTGGAAATATAGTTTCAAATTTTTTAAACTGACTTAATAGATTTTTTCTTATATTTGGTAATGCTTTAAAAATGGTACTTGTAATAGTTGCAAGATGTAAATTTATTTCATTTGCCTTTAAAATTAATATGTCATTATTTATATTTAAATCAATTTGTCTGACAAAGGTTTTACTTAAATTAACTCTTCCTACCTTAAGACTTATTAATTTCTTTTTCAAATTTCCATTAAATACCAGCTCATTAATTGAAATATTTTGTTCTGCAAAATTAAGTCCATCAATCCTTTTTATGTGTAAATTATATTCATCTCCTTTAATAATAACAGCAACGCCTAAAAGACGTACTTTACCTGATAATTCTTTAGGTGGATTTAATTTCACCCCTATTTTTTGTAAAAGACAAAGCAGTTGATAAACATCAGCAGAGATGGATTTTGAGGTAATAGAAGCATTAAGCGGGGTTTTACTTATAATGTTTACATTAAAATCACCTTTAAATTTTATATTTAAAAAACTTATTTCCCCATTAAACTTAAGTTTATCTACATCAATTGGCAGAGTAAAATTTAATTTCCCTGAAAATTCCAGACCAAGACTTTTATTTAAACCAATTTTTTTGGTGGGAGATATATTGCTGTAAGTATTGGTTAGGGATGTTATAAAAAAAATAAATAAAATAGTAATTAAAAATCCAAAACGAAATTTCATGTCTTTCTACTTTTTTCTAACATGTTAATTAGGGCATCAAGGAAATAACTATAAATCCTTGATACCCATATCCCTAAAAAAATTATTTAAGCAGGAAAACCACTCTTGCCTGATTTAGAAATTGAGTTTTTTCATTATTTACAAAAATGAGTGCAGAATCGTCTTTATTTACTGCTACGTCAGTATTTTTGATTACCTTTACTGCTTTAATCTTGAGGGGATTTTTAGAACCCCAGGTCTTTAAAAGGGCTATTGCCTTATCTTCATTATTTGTAAAACCGCCACATCCCCTTTCAACCAAAACAGAGCTGACTATCTTTGAAGGGTCGAATATAATCTCACCGTTTTCATTTAAAATCCTATTAACCAGTGCTGGTCTAAAAGGATATTCCCTCACGTCCACAATGACTCCATCGTATGGATTCTCAATCTTTGAAGGTGCGGTGACCTCAGGTTGTTTCTGGCTTGGGAGTGTTTGTGTAGTAGTAGTTTTAGGTTTTTCCATTACCTGTGGAATTAACTTTGGTTGATAGACTGGCTTTGGGGGTGGAAGCATTCCTTCATCTTTTAGAAGGGGTAAAATAACATCATAAAGACCACCGTGCCCTCTCAAATAAAGCCTTAAGCAAACTTCTGCATAGCCCCTATTGGGATAATATTTCTCTCCACATTTAACTGCACCTTTTAATACCCCTTGGACTGTGGTTCTAATATTATCACTCTGCAACATCCCATCTTTTACTGTAGTAGTACCGTATAGTGTAATTCCCTGAAGTACTTCTAATAGATCTCTTTGGGCTACCACTGTTGCAGCTCTAACTGCCCTGTACCTGCTCTGGCCTTCTTCAGATGCCCCTATTACTTGGATATATCCTTGGGAAAATACCTTAACAGGGTCTGTTACAGGCTGCCACTCTTCTGCCATAGCATTAAAACAGACAAAAATTAAAATTCCAAGAAATAATCCTATCTTTCTCATAACCTCCCTCCTTTAATAAATATTCATTATATTTCTTAACTTCATCAAAGCCAAAATAAGCTCACTCCCTTCCACTGGGTCATTGGGTCTGAATTCACCAGATATATCAGGTTCCATAAGACCTCTAGTGGTTACATTCATAACAGCATTAAACCACGCATCTGTGGTTTTAACATCGGGAAATGGACTTTTTTCTGTACCAAAATACGCAGTTGCAATTGAATCATCTTCTGTTAACTTAATTAGTAAGTCCTCTAAAATGAATGCAAGTTGCTTCCTTGTAATGGGGGCGGCAGGTTTAAACAGATATGCTTGAGTGGTCTTATCAAATTCAGGCTGAAGTCCTCTAATATTCCATTTTATTACAGTAATTATCTCTTCCTTAAATGGACTATTTATTACATCTGCAGGTACAAATGCAGCCTTGGGCAGCTTGGATTTTACCACTATTCTACCAGCCATAAATTTATCTAAATGGAGTTCATCAACTAAGAGTGCTGCAACATCACCTTTGCTTACCTCTTTTTTTACAGCTATTTTCTTACCAACATCAGTTAAAGTATACTGACCCATGGCCCTGACTATTTTTTGAACCCTTTTAAACATTTTATCTGCTTTATCATGCCATTTCCCTGGCTTAGAAGACAGGGTCTTGGAAAAGGCATCCTCTGCCTTTCTAAACTCATATCCCATATAATAGGCATAACCCATAAAATAGTGGGCAGCAGCAATTGTCTGATAATATGGAAGTTTTTCTTCTTTTACTTTTTTTAAATCCAGTGCATCCCCATAGTGATCCTCTGCGTGTTCCAGCCAGCCTTTTGGTTGTGCAGTGAAATAGACCCTTATAGCTGTTACATGATATATAAATTTTTCGCTATCATTTTCCGCTGCTTTTCTTGCCTTTTTTAGATATTCTAGTGCATTTTTTGCGTCTACTTCCCAATGACCTTTAGACTTTTGTGTATGGGCGTAAATCGCATATATAAGGGCCTTTCCAGCCAGGGCTGGACTAAAATCTTTGTCCAGATAAATTGCCCTATCAAAATGGTTCCTTGCACCTTCTATGTCCTGTTTTTCTACAAGTTGCATCCCCATTAAATAGTGATGCGTAGGATTGTCTTCTAAAGAGATCCCTTTGGGCTTTTTAGGACCACAAGCACTCAAAAAAAACAGGGCTACAATTGTTAAAATACAACATAATTTTCTCATAAAACCCCTCCTATTGTTTTAATTTTTCTTCCATCTTAATCATGGCTTTTAAATAACTTCTATACTTTGATACTTGATACTCTTGAGCAATGGTATATCCCACTACCTCAAAGTAAGTCACAGGCAAAGCAATTAATTGTTTAGCAATGTTTTTATACCTCCTTTCATAAAATTTTCTGTCTTGTTTTGAAAATACACCCTTTTTAACAAGAAAAGGATAAGTCACAAAGGCCCTTGTAAGGTTCATTGTTTTCATTGTTGCCACATCATTAATAATCTTGACAGTAAGATT
>JAMOQN010000175.1 GCA_027063985.1 Desulfohalobiaceae bacterium | reverse complement strand
TGCAAGCTGCGTGGCAAATAGATATAAATTTTCAGGACACTCGCCTGGGACAAGCATTTTGGCACATTCAGTCTGAACCATGAGGCAAAATTCCTGGGCCCTTTTTATCTCTTTTGGCATATCTTTTTCTTTTCCTGCAAAAAAAACCTGGGATTTATCTGTATGATAGCCCTCTAAGGAAAACACTGTATCCACCGTAAGTATTTCTTTTTCCTTCCACACCTTACCACTGTAGCCAAAATGGGGAACTGCTGCGTGGATCCCCCTGCCTCCAACAGGTCCATTAAAACAGGTTGGGTAAATACCTGAATCTCCAGCACTAATATGTCCAATAAAGAGCTCTTCGTATGCCCCTTGCATACGAATAATACCACTATGACCAAGAGACATGTACGTGTCTAAGACAACTTCGCCTATTTCCCTCTCACTCATATTTGGTTTTATCTTTTTGGGAACTATCTCGCATATACCCTGATAATGTCTTTTTCCTGCAAGCTTTATTTTTTCCAGCTCCCACCTGGTCTTTTGGGCGCACGCTGCATTTATTACAAAATCACCACTTAGGAGTTTTTTACCCTGAAGTTTCTTCTCTATTAATTTTCCTGTTGACCACAAAACCCCATCCATTTCTACTGAAAACACATCTGGGAGCGGATTATTATCATCCTCTAATATTTTAAACACATCTGAAAAGGAGCGATATGAAAATATATTTTTTACCAATGATTCTATTCTTGCCCGTTCAATCCCTTTTCTTATAAAGAGATAAGGCTCTCCTTCTTTAGGTAGCCAGAACATTCCAGTTCCAAAGTGTCCACTTGCCCAATATATACGGACCCTGGATAATAGGAGTATGCCTTGTGACTCAGGCTGATATTTATCTAAAAGCTCCCTCAATCTGTTCCATCTTATCTCAAGTTCTTCTCTGGGTATTATTTCCAAGGCTTCAAACATCATCCCTCCTACTTACATTTTCACTCTATTTTCAATATTGCCCAAATAAAGAAAATAAAATAGATTATAGATTCAGTTGGCTACTTAGTTTAGACAAATTTGTGCTTATTAGCAATGTATAAAATATTTGAAATATTTTTGGGAGTTGTCAATGGAAAATAAGGTTTTTAAATGTCAGATGTGTGGGGAATGCTGCAAAGGAGAAGGCGGAATAATTGTGACTTTAAGGGAGATAGAAAGGATGGCTAAATACCTTTCCTTAACACCATCTGATTTTATGGAGAAATTTATATGTAAAACCCCAGATGGGAAATTATCACTGGCTGTAAAAAAAGATGGAAGGTGTGTTTTTTTTGACACTGAAAAAAAAGGGTGTATAGTTCACCCTGTAAAACCTGATATATGTCTGGCATGGCCTTTTTTTAAAGGCAATCTAGAGGATGAATACAGTTTTTTGATGGCAAAGGAGTATTGTCCTGGCATTTTAAGGCATACAAAATTTGATGAATTCAAAAAATATGGTTACTTTTTTTTAAAAAAACATAATCTTCTAAAAGACGAGGAAAATGGACCTAATGCCCTGAAGATCAGTGTGAGTGGTCAGTGTGAGTAGTCAACAGATCACACACACTGATAACAGATCACTTTTAATTTGAATTTACACAAATAATATAACAGGCTCAATAATTTATTATGGACAAAAATAAGGCAGTTAGCATACTAAAAATTAATCAAGATGCATCATTAGATGAGATAAAAAAAGCCTATAGAAGACTTGCATTTTTATATCACCCAGACCTAAATCCACGTCTAAAAGATGCTACTAAAAAATTTCAAGAATTAAATGAAGCTTATGTATTTCTG
>JAMOQN010000174.1 GCA_027063985.1 Desulfohalobiaceae bacterium | reverse complement strand
TCAAATAATGTAGAAAGGATGATAGAAAAGCGTTTTTCAGGGAAGATTGATAAGTTAAAAGAAGCTGGGAAGATTTTAGGAGGAAATTTGGTTACAGATATGGATCTCTCATATGAACTCATAATGAGATTTTTTGTCCTACCCAGGTTTCATATCCTTTTGGTGTTTAATGATGAGGATGAAGAATTTCCAGCTGAGGCCAGGATACTTTTTCAGGATAATGCAGATAAGATATTAGATATGGAATGCCTTGCTATCTCTGGCTGGCTTTTGTCTGATTATTTATACATTTTAAGTGGAGGAAAAGGATTTACTATTATGTAATATCAAACATAAGCCTATTTTTCTTTTTTATCCTATAGTCGATTTCTACCTCAAGCATAAGCTTTTTTTGCATTAATTCATGTAGCTCACTTGCATATATTTTTCCTTTTGATACGTCTTCTTCCATTAATAATCTTTTCCACTCTTTTTCTATTTTTTCTTTTTCCTTGGTAAGTTTATCTATTTCCTCATCTAATTTTTTTATCTCCTGATACAAGGAATCGTCTCCTTGGTTTTTTAATCTCACCTTTGCTCTCCTCCTTTTTTTGGGAGATATTTGTGATTTTTGGCATGGATTTAAAGTAAGTCCAATATGTTGGCCACAATTTTGTGATTTCTCCAGGATTTTCTAAAAATATTTCATATCCTATTAAAGAGATCAAAGATAAGGCTATAGTCCAATTGGGGGTAGGAGAATAGATCTTTACTTGTTTTTTATCTTTTTTTTCTTTGGTTTTGTAAATAGAAAGCGTATCTTTATTAACTTCATAGTTTATATTTAAGGTGGTTAAAACATAATTTAAATTGTCTTGTTCAGATAAGGGAATACCTCTAATTTTTGCTTTGTTTGCAAAAATTCCCAGGGAAACTGCAAGAGGTAAAAGTCTACTTGATCCTTGGATGTCAAGCTCTAAGAAATCTAATTTTTTCTTTTCACATTTAATGTGAATTTTATTTTTTTCAACACTTATGTTTGGAGTGATGGAGTTAAATATCTTTAAATATAGGGCTCCATCATTAAAGTCTGCTGGGTAAGTCCCTGTTATATTGGCTTCACCCCCACAAATTATAACCATACCAAGTAAATATGCTGTCAACTCAGGATCAAGGATATGGGGGATATCTATACAGTGATTCAATGCTGGGAATAGTGTGATATGGTGGTTGTCTATTTGATATTTTACTCCCAACTTATTGAATAAGAAAAAAATCCTGTCAATAAATGGGTTGCCCAAATCCCTATTAGGAGCAGAGATTGAGATTTTATTTAAATTATATGCAATAGTTGAAATAAGAAATGCAAAGAAGGCTGGATCTGGAATTTCTTCTGAAACAACCAGCGTGTCGTTGATTGTTCCTGTTGCTTCTATTCTTATTGGAAGTCCATAACTCCCAGGAATCAGTGGAGCAATTCTAGCTCCCATTTGTGGGAGCAGGGAAAAAAGTGGTCTTAGATCCATGGATTTTAGATTTGAATCCCCAGTAAATTTACATATCCCAGGCTGGGATATGGCTGCAAAAATAAGTAAATAGAGGTTCAGTTCATCTTCGCCAGTAAAGATTGCTTTTTTGTTGAAATTTAGATGTTGTCCCTCTTTTCGATAAAGCAGGTCCCTGTCCCAGGTAAATGAGGAATCCAATGCATTTAATGCCTTTATGAGTTGGTAAATTGAATCATTTAGTACCAGGTGTTTGATCTCTACTGGTAAGTTTTTTAAGGCAGATATATAGATTAAAAATCTTGTTAGATGTATATCAAATGGACCAGCTAGGTTTATGTTTACAGGTTTATTTTTAAATGGCCTGAGTTTAAACGGTTTTTCCTCTTCTTTTTCCGCCAATTCGTAAGACAGGTTATTAAAATGGTTGTAGAGGGTTCTAAGGGTTTTGGGGTTTATGCCCAACTCCTTGGTCTTTTTGCTCCAGATTTTCCACAGGTTTCCTTCAAACTCACTGTCTGAAATAGGCGCATTCTTTTTTCTTTTATCTCTTAGATAAGCTGAATAAAGTAATGTTCTTTTTATTAGTAAATCTAGCAACTCTTCATCTAGTTTTATCACTTTTTGTAAATTTTCTTTTTTCATTGAAGCTCCAATTTTAGCAGGAGATTTTTGGGTAATCACCAAATGTCCATTTGCAAGATGTTAAATTTTTTGCCATACGTCAACTCTATTTTTTGGTGTATTAGTGTATTGGTTTA
>JAMOQN010000173.1 GCA_027063985.1 Desulfohalobiaceae bacterium | reverse complement strand
CCACTAACCACTACACCAATTATTTCGACTTTGGCAATTGGGCTATTGACTATTAGGTTTAAATATATGAATGTATTATCCCAATTGGAGACATTATATGGACAACATATTTTTGTATCTAGTGATTGGGCTTGTTTTTTTGTTTACTTTTGTCAATGGGTTTCATGATGGGTGTAATGTGGTTGCGACGATTATAGCTTCCCGGTCCATGAGTCCCAAGAATGCCCTTATATGGGCAAGTATATTTGAATTTTTAGGAGTGGTTTTTCTTGGAACTGCAGTTGCTAGTACCGTGGGAAAGGGTATTATAGATCCATCTGTAATAAAACATGGGTCATATGTATCTCTTGCGCTCATTTTCAGTGGAGTACTTAGCGCCCTTTTATGGAATATTATTACCTGGTTACTTGCCCTTCCATCGAGCTCATCCCATGCCTTAATAGGCGGCCTTGTGGGAGGTGGCATTGGTGCCTTTGGTGTAAATGTAATCAATTGGGAAGTTCTCTTACTTAAAGTAATATTGGTTATGTTTATAACTCCAATCATCGGGATGTTTGTTGGTTTTTTGTTGACTCGATTCTCTTTTAAAATTCTTGCTAACTGTCCCTTATCCATAAATAATTTTATTAAACGTATTCAGTTTTTTAGTATGTGTTTTTTGGGGGCTTCCCATGGAACTAATGATGCCCAAAAGTCTATGGGCTTAATAGCATTGGTGCTTGCCAGCTGCGGAGTTATAGACCATTTTTATGTGCCCAAGTGGGTCATATTAGGGTGCGGTTTTGCCATATCCCTAGGGGTATTAAGTGGGGGATGGAGGCTTATAAAAACCATTGGTTTTAGGATATTTGACTTAGAGCCAATACATTCCTTAAACTCCCAGTTAGCAGCAGGTAGTGTCATATATATCTCTGGATTGTTTGGAAGCCCAGTGAGTACCTCTCAGATTATGAGCTCATCAATCATGGGTGTTGGGGCAGCCCATAGGTTCAAACAGGTGAGATGGGAAGTTGCTAAAGATATATTTCTTGCTTGGTTTATCACAATACCTGTTGTTTGCATCCTGTCTATCTTATTTTATTGGGCAGTAGCTTATTTTTTTGATCTGCAACAAACAAGTATGTATTTAATAGTAAAAAAGTTTAAAATATTAATGGGATTTTAATATGGGGTTATTTGGCTTTTCAAAGAAAAAAAAATTAGATTTTTTTAAATTACTTAATTTGCAAATGCAAAGAACCTTTGATGGTGTAAAGTTGTTAGACCATTATTTTAAGAAAAATGAGGAGGATGTAGTAGATAATCTATGTAAGCTGGAACACGAAGCAGATGAATATAGAAGATTTATTGTTGATGATTTGAATCAGACATTTATTACTCCTATTGATAGAAAGGATATATATGCCCTATCCCGATCCATTGACGATATAATGGATTTAGCTAAAATAATAGTAGAAGAAATAGAGGTATTAGAAGTTAGGCCAAATCAATATATGCAAATGATATCTACCAATCTTGTGCATGCCACATCTAAGCTAAATGATTCTATAAATCATTTAAAGGAACGTCCCAATCTATCTAGAGAAGCAGCAATAAGATCTAATTTGCTTTTAAACAACCTACAACATTTGTATTTTGAAGCAATTAAGGACCTGTCAGAGTTGGATACAGATATTTCTTATCGATTTAAATTAAGGGAGGTCTTTCACAGGCTTTTAGAACTGGCAAAGCAGATTAAATTAACCAATAACATACTTTTAGATATAATGATTAAAACCTATTAAACCATGGAATACACAAGGACTCAAAACATTCAAGTGGATCGGCGATCTAGTGGCAGAAAATTATTTCAGTTCTTAGAAGATTTTTTAAATAACCAGGTTCCAAAGTCCGCCTTAATGAAATGGATACGTACAGGCCAGGTCAGAGTTGATGGAAAAAGGGCAAAACCTTTTGATAGATTAAGGCAGGGACAAGTAATTAGAATTCCCCCCTATAGAAGGGAATGTAAAAATATCTTAGACAAAGAAGAAAAAAATCCATTTGTTTTAAAGAGGATTTATGAAGATGATAATTTCATAGTGCTTTATAAGCCACCTAATTTAGCTACCCAGCCAGGGAAAAATTTAGAAGATTCTCTATATAGCAGATTAAAAAAAGAATATCCAGACAATACCCCTTTTTTGGTACATAGGCTTGATAAAGATACTTCAGGTATAATATTAGTGGCAAAGACTTTTCATTATTTACAATATTTACAGTCATTATTTTTATCAAAAAGAATAAAAAAGATATATATTGCATGGATAAAAGGAGTTACCAAATGGCATAAATGGACTATAATAAAAGATAGATTTGAAGAGCAGCGTAATAGTAAAACAAAAAAGGTGGAAGCAATTAGCTATGTCAAGACTTTAAAAAATATAGATAAAAATAGCCTTGTTGCTGTTTTTATAAAAACAGGACGAAAACACCAAATACGTATTCAAATGAGTCTTAGAAATCATCCAATAATAGGTGATAAAAAATATTCCAAAGAGAGAAACAGTAAATACCTTTTCCTGCACTCATATTTGCTTAACTGGGACGAGTATTCTTTTAGTTGCCTGCCCTTACATTGGGATGGAAAATTTAAGATAAATTTAGAAGACGTACAAAAAATATATCCATTGCCTGAGTAAACCATGTAGCAAATAAAAAAATAGTAGTAAAATCTATAGATGCAAAAAAACATATCTTATCTGCTGATTAAGCATCTTTTTCCTTTGACCCTAAGTAATGTCAAGGGAAGGTCCTTGTAATATAGATGCATGTATTTAAAATTACCTGAAATAGAGATGCTATTTCCTGAAACAAGGCCTTTAATCTGATTTATATCCTCAACAACTAATTTGTTTTCTGCATTTTTATCAAACCATTTCCATAATTTAGTATTTGGTATAAAATAACCTTGTTTTAGTTTCCCTAAAAAACATCCTTCAGTATCGATTTCCCCATAAGGTAATTTTTTTTTAAAAAACACCAAGTCCTTTTTTAGATAAAAAATACCATTTAAAAATTTTGAGAAACTAAGCCCATATGATTTGAGCATCTCTTTTATTTTTTCATTATCCAGTATTCTTAAATTATCAATCCCTTTAAATTCATCTCCAGCATGTTGATTATCTCTATCTTTTGATAAACAAGCAACAAAAAATCCCTGTGAATAGAATTTATGTCCCTTGATTGCAAGGGTTCCTGGAATTTTTTCATTAAAATACTCAAAGCCCTCTATCTTATTTATGGGGATAATTTTAAATCCCAATTCATCTACTGCCCATTTTATTTGGTCTTCATTTTCTGATATGTTGGTAGTGCATGTTGAATATACCAATTTCCCTCCGGGCTTAAGAAGCAAATAAGCCCTTTTTAATAGATCCCTTTGAAGTTTTATAAGGGGTGCGATTTTTTTCCCATGCCACAAACGTTTTACCTTTGGGTTTTTATCTTCTGTGCCCCAGCCACTACAGGGAACATCTAAAAGTATATAAGGGAACTTTATGTGTGCAGGAAAGTTTTCGCCTATAAATGAGGTTAGACAGACATTAAAAAGATTTAGTCTCTCTATATTCTTTTTGAGGGTTATATATCTTTTTTTATTTGGTTCATTGGCCACTATTATACCCTCATCTCCAATAAGCTCGCTTAAAATTGCACTTTTCCCCCCTGGGCTGGCACAAAGGTCTAGAACAATGCTCCCTTTTGGAGGATTTAAGATTAAAGGGGGGAGCATTGAAGACAGATCCTGGATATATATTTGCCCAAAATTATTTAGGATTGAATTACCCAATTTTATTTTATTGGAAAGACAGATCCTTGCCTTGGAATAAAAGGAAACACGCCTGATATCAAAGCCCTCTTTATTTAAAATTTCCTCTATGGTTGGAATATATTTGTCATTACATACAATTCTAAAACCACATGCCATATTTTGTTCTCCAAAAATCTTCTTTACCTTAAAAATTATAAATGATATCTGCAAATTCACAAATCAAGTATACATCCTCGGAGGAGAGAAATGAGAAAATTCGTTATTTTATTTATAATGTTTTTTTTGTGCAATATAGCCTATTCAGCTCAACTTAAAAAATTTTCAGTACTTTCTTTTAAGGTAAATGGGCCTGATGAATTTAGGTATCTTTCTCAAGGTGTACAGTCAATGTTAATTTCTAGGCTATCCACCCCCTCTAAATTAGAGTATGTTAAAGTTGAACACTCAAGCAAGACCCCTATAAAGGTAATCCAAGAAAATGAGTTGGACTATCTTATTTTTGGAGATGTGACAGTTGTTGGAACAAATATTAGTATAGATATAAATGTGCTAAATAAAAATGGTAAGTCTTTTTCCCAAAATATATCTGCTCCACAAGATGAACTGCTCTCAAGATTTGATGAAGGAGTTATTTTAATAAAAAATAGAATGTTGGGAATAAAACCAAAGCCAAAAAAGACACAAAATATACCAGAGAGCACGCCTGAGACTCAGAAATTAAATCCCTCATTTGAATACGCCAAATCACCAGGCACCCATAACATGGGATATATCAGGACACAATCTCTACCTTTTGAGATGGTTGGTATGGATGTAGGAGATGCAAATGGTGATAATAAAAATGAGGTATTTATTTTGTCCCATCACAAGGTTTACGCATACATACTTATAAAAGGTAAATTAAAAAAGATTGGAGAACAAGGATTTGGAAGAAATATAAACGGTCTCAATATAAATGTGTTTGATTCTAATAGGGATGGTTACGCTGAAATATTTATCTCTGCAATAGATAATGAGGGATCGCCCAGTTCCTTAGTTATGACCTTTAAAAACAATAAGTTCAGAATAAAACAAGAAAGATTGAAATTTTACCTCAATGTTAAGAGAATTCCACCAGATTTTACCAAAAGGATAGTAGCACAAAAGGCTGGTATTGGGAGGATTTTTGCCCCTGGAGTGCATGAATTAGTGTCTATGCGTGGAAAGTATCAACTAGGGGCAAAGATTAAGCTACCAGAGGGCGCCAATGTGTTTAATTTTGCCTACCTGCCAGAAAAAAAATCTTATAAGATAATACTCGCTGGTTATTATGATAGGCTAAAAGTTTTTTCAGATGATTTGAATCCCTTATATAAAACAAACACCCGTTATGCTGGGTCATCTATTGGAATCATCACCTCCAATGCCTTACCAGGGCTAGGGGAAAACGTGACAGACCCCAAAAATATGTATTATATTCCAACGAGACTTATTCCCTATGATCTAGAAAGAAATGGACAATTTGAAATAATTGTTGCCCATAATATGTCTGTATCTTCGATGTTCTTCTCCAGATATAGGGAATTTCCAGAAGGTCAAATACATGCACTTATCTGGGATGGAGTTGGTTTAAATATTTTATGGAAAACAAGGACCATAAAGGGTTCTATAATGGATTATGGGATAAATGATATAGATAATGATTCTAAAAAGGAACTTTACGTTGGGATAAATACACATCCAGGCCCTGTTGGTTTTAGAAAGAAAAGAACTATAATTTTAGTTTATGAGCTTAATTTGAAGAAGTAAAAAAAGAGTTTCATGTAAACAAGTGGTATGCTAACCTTATTAATTTCAAGAAGTTTATCTTAAAGAGGCATTTAACAAAAAATAAAAAGGTACTTTTAATAACATCTTTTTGTAACTAAATTTATTGTTTATAATTTTCATTAGATCATTAAATACAAATTTATTTTTAACAAAATAATTATAACAGAATTGTTGGTGATTATAAAAAAAATGGGATAATCGTTTTGCCCATAGTAAATCTTTTCCTATTTGCTTTATGATTCTCTTTGAATAGAGATGTTCTTTAGAATTTAAAATACAATCTGCAGCTATTTTGCCGCTTAAAATTGCGTGCCTTATCCCTTCTCCGGTTAAAGGGTCAACCAAATTTGCAGCATCACCAACTAAAAATACCCTTTTGCCATGTAGTTTTGAATGTCTTGTATAAATAGGTAGTGGATGAGCATAAATATTTGTCTTATCATTAAATATATCCATTTTTTTCAATAAATCAATTAAGGTTTTTCTCATCCTAATACCATTTTCCATATTCCCTATACCCACAGACAAATGGGACCTTTTTGGAAAAATCCAGAAATAGCCTTTTTTTGCCACTCCAAAAGACACAAGGAATTTTGATCTATATTTCTCTAAGATTTTATCTTTTGCAGAGATTTCAGCCTCGAGAGCCAGTCCCATATTTTTGTTTTTAAAAAATCCAAGGCTTTTTTTTACTATAGAAGCTGCTCCATCTGCACCAATTACATATTTACATTTCAACAAATTTCCGCCTTTTACTTTTACCAGCACATACGATCTATAAATTGATATTTGTTCAACAAAGGTTTTATCAATTACTTCCACAGAACTATTTTTCAGGATGTGATAATCAAACTCATCCCTCATTACCATATTCAAATATCTGGGTGCCACGGTGTGGGTAATAGTTTCTTCATTAAAACAGAAGCTCGCCAGATTTATGTGGTCTTCAATGACTTTGTCAAAGGAAAAAGGGAAGTATTTCATAGTAACACCAGGAACGCCCCCTGCGCACACCTTATATCTGGGAAGGGGCTTTTTTTCTATAACAGCAACCTTGGCTCCGTTTTTACTTAGAAAATAAGCACTGCTGGCACCCCCAGCTCCAGCACCAACTATAACAACGTCAAAATCCATATTTGATCCCCTTTGGAGATTTTTTGCTAGACTATATCAATGGGTTAAATTAAAGTCAAAAACATGGATATTTATGCAAAAATTAATAAATTAAAAGAAATACTGAAAGATTTGCAACCTGGAATCATAGCGGTCTCAGGGGGATTAGACAGCACGGTTCTGGCAAAATTCATAATGTGGTGTAATTTTGACTTTAAGGGAGTTTTTTTTACAGGAAATCACATAACTAATTATGAATATAAATGGGCAAAAAGCATTTTCAAAGATATTGGCCTTGATTATGATGAATTTGAAATTAATTTATTAAACTTAAAAGAAATTAAGAAAAACAAAAAACACAGGTGTTATGTTTGTAAGAAATATCTTTTTAGCACTATTAGAGAAAATGCAGGTAATAGAACAATAATTGAAGGCTCACATGTAGATGATCAAAAAGAGTATAGACCAGGTATGGATGCAATAAAAGAGTTAGGTGTTGTTAGTCCATATAAATTGGTGGGGATGACAAAGAAAGATATCTCCATTTTGGGTCGTGAGTTAGGACTGCCCATTGACAGATTCCCGACCAGGCCATGTCTCTTGACAAGATTTCCCTATAACTCAAAGGTTGATCCAAAAATTTTA